>NZ_CM001466.1:3353715-3408267 GCF_000231055.2 Saccharomonospora azurea NA-128
TGGGTTAGTGTGCTGCACACCACGGGCGCGCCCGCCTGGGACAACCGGTGAGTAACCCGCGCGCCTTCGACTCGTTGCACGTTGTTGACGCGCCACGAAATCACGTCCGGGAGGTGCGATGGGTGCCGAGGTGGTCATCGAAGGGCTCAGCAAGTCCTTCGGCAAACACACCATCTGGCGTGACGTCACGCTGAACCTGCCTCCCGGCGAGGTGTCGGTGATGCTCGGGCCGTCGGGCACCGGCAAGTCCGTGTTCCTGAAGTCCATGATCGGACTGTTGAAACCGGACAGAGGCAAGTGCGTCATCAACGGTGTGGACATCGTGCGATGTTCGGAGCGCAAGCTCTACGAGATCCGCAAGTTATTCGGGGTGCTGTTCCAGGACGGCGCGCTGTTCGGCTCGATGAACCTCTACGACAACGTCGCCTTCCCACTGCGGGAGCACACGAAGAAGTCCGAGACCGAGATCCGGCGGATCGTGTTCGAGAAGCTGGAGATGACGGGGCTTTCGGGCGCGGAGCGCAAGCTGCCGGGGGAGATCTCGGGCGGGATGCGCAAGCGTGCGGGTCTGGCGAGGGCGCTCGTGCTCGACCCGGAGATCATTCTCGTGGACGAACCGGACTCCGGTCTGGACCCGGTGCGCACGACCTACATCTCCCAGTTGTTCATCGACGTCAACGCGCAGATCGACGCCACGTTCCTCATCGTCACCCACAACATCAACCTGGCGCGGACGGTGCCCGACAACCTCGGGATGCTGTACCGCAAGGAACTGGTGATGTTCGGTCCCCGCGAGGTTCTGCTCACCAGCGAGGAGCCCGCGGTGAAGCAGTTCCTGAACGGCCGCATGGACGGGCCGATCGGGATGTCGGAGGAGAAGGACTCGGCGACGCTGGCGGCGGAACGCGCGATGTTCGAGGCCGGTCACCACGCGGGCGGAGTCGAGGAGATCGCGGGTGTGCCCCCGCAGTTGCAGCCGACTCCCGGCCTTCCGGAGCGGCAGGGGGCGCGGCGTCGTAAGGACCGCGTGATGCGCATTCTGCACACGTTGCCGGAGGCCGCGCGCGAGTCGATCATCGCGTCGTTGTCGCCGGAGGAGCAGCGTCACTACGGCGTCCACAGTGCTCGGTCGCGCGGCGACCTGGTGGGTGCGCAGCGCGGCACGCTGCCGACCGGTGACGTGGCGCGCATCCCGGACTCCGACTGGACCCAGCCGCTTCCGCCGGGCTCCGACGCGAGCCCCGACGTGACCCGCCGACTACCTCCGCACCAGCAAGGAAACCTATGAGTTCTCCGGCCTCGACGGCCAGGATGCCCGGTGCCGGGATGCTCCGCGAGACCGGGCGCTTGTTCGCGCTCGGACTCGACGTGGCGCGTGGAGTGTTCCAACGCCCGTTCCAGTTTCGGGAGTTCATCCAGCAGGCCTGGTTCATCGCCAGTGTGACGATCCTGCCGACGGCGTTGGTGGCGATCCCGTTCGGCGCGGTCATCTCGATGCAGTTCGGCTCGCTCGCGAAGCAGCTGGGCGCGCAGTCGTACACGGGGGCGGGCAGCGTGCTGGCGACCGTGCAGCAGGCGAGCCCGCTCGTGGTGGCGTTGCTCGTGGCGGGCGCGGGCGGGTCGGCCATCTGCGCGGACATCGGCGCGCGCACCATCCGCGAGGAGATCGACGCGATGGAGGTGCTCGGCGTGTCAGCCGTGCAGCGCCTCGTGGTGCCGAGGGTGCTCGCGTGCATGTTCGTCGCGGTGCTGCTCAACGGCATGGTGAGCGTCATCGGGGTGCTCGGCGGCTACTTCTTCAACGTCGTGCTCCAGGACGGCACACCGGGTGCGTACCTGGCGAGCTTCTCGGCGCTGGCACAGCTGTCCGACCTGTGGATCGGTGAGATCAAGGCGCTGATCTTCGGTTTCATCGCCGCGGTCGTCGCCGCGTACCGGGGCCTGAACCCGCCGCCCGGACCGAAGGGCGTCGGCGACGCCGTGAACCAGTCGGTCGTCATCACGTTCCTGCTGCTGTTCGTGGTCAACACGGTGATCACACTGATCTACCTGCAGCTCGTTCCCTCGAAGCTGGACTGACTCATGGCCCGTTTGACCCAGAATGCGAAGAACTTCCTCAACCGTCCACTGACGACACTGGACTTGCTCGGCGATCAGATGTCGTTCTACCTGCGCGCGCTCGCGTGGGCGCCGAGGGCGGTGCGCCGGTACAGCCGTGAGGTGTTGCGGCTGCTCGCCGAGGTCAGCTTCGGCTCCGGTTCGCTGGCGGTGATCGGCGGCACCGTGGGCGTGATGGTGGGGCTGACCCTGTTCACCGGTGTCCTCGTCGGACTGCAGGGCTTCTCGGCGTTGGACTCCATCGGCACGTCGGCGTTCACGGGTTTTCTGACGTCGTTCTTCAACACGCGGGAGATCGCCCCTCTGGTGGCGGGACTGGCGTTGTCGGCGACGGTGGGCGCGGGTTTCACCGCGCAGCTCGGCGCGATGCGGATCTCCGAGGAGGTCGACGCCCTGGAGGTGATGGGGGTGCCGAGCCTGCCGTACCTCGTGACGACGCGCATCATCGCCGGGTTCGTGGCCGTGATCCCGCTGTACGTCATCGGGTTGCTGAGTTCGTATCTCGCCTCGAGAACCGTGGTCGTGCACCTCTACGGGCAGTCGGCGGGAACGTACGACCACTACTTCGACATGTTCCTCCCGCCGGAGGACGTGTTCTACTCGTTCGTCAAGGTGCTGATCTTCAGCGTTCTGATCATTTTGATGCACTGTTACTACGGTTACCGGGCCTCCGGTGGGCCCGCCGGTGTGGGCATCGCGGTGGGCCGGGCCGTCCGGCTGTCGATCGTGACGGTGGCGGTGGTCAACTTCTTCATCGGCTTCGCCATCTGGGGCACCGACACGACGGTGAGGATCGCGGGATGAGCTCGACAGGGGCGACGGTTCGTCGCAGGTTGCTCGGCCTGCTGCTGGTGGGCGTTCTGGTCGGCGGTATCGCGCTGAGTGTGGCCATCTACAACCGGGCGTTCAGCGAGCACGTGACCGTGCGGCTGCAGGCCGACGAGATCGGCAACCAGCTCGCGCCGAACTCCGACGTGAAGGTGCGGGGACTGATCGTCGGCCGCGTCGGCGACATCCAGGCGACGCCGGACGGGACGGAGCTGGTGTTGCAGCTCGACCCGGAGCACGCGGAGCTGGTGCCCGCGAACGTGTCGGCGCGGTTCCTGCCGAAGACGTTGTTCGGTGAGCGCTACGTCGACCTGGAGATCCCCGAGCAGCCGTCGATGTCGAGCCTCGTCGACGGCGATGTGATCGCGCAGGACCGCACCGAGGAGGCTGTGCGGCTGGACCGGGCGCTCGACAACCTGCTGCCCGTGTTGCAGGCCGTGCAACCGGAGAAGCTGTCGAGCACGTTGTCGGCGATCTCCACCGCCCTGGAGGGCCGAGGCGAGCAGCTCGGGCGGACTCTGTCCGAACTGGGCGACTACCTGAGCGAGCTGAACCCGCACGTGCCCAAGCTGCAGGAGAACCTGCGCGAGCTGGCCCAGTTCTCGGACACGCTGTCCGACGTCGCGCCCGACCTGCTGACCACGCTCGACAACCTGACCACCACGAGCCGCACCGTGGTCGAACAGAGCTTCAACCTCGACACGCTCTACCGCACGGTGACGACGGCGTCGAGCGATCTCGACACGTTCCTCGACGCGAACCAGTCCAACCTCATCAGTCTCGGCGAGACGGCACGTCCCACGGCGGAGCTGCTCGCGAAGTACGCGCCGTCCTACCCCTGCTTCCTCGGGCAGATGGCCGAGCTCGTGCCGCGCATCGACGAGTCGTTCGGCAAGGGCACGAACAAGCCCGGCCTCCACGCGACGCTGGAGATCACCGTGGACCGGGGCCCGTACAAGGCGGGCCAGGACGAGCCCGAGTACGGGGACAAGCGCGGGCCGCGCTGCTACGCCATGGACGAGTACCCGGACCCGTTCCCGCAGCATCCACCGGACGGCCCGTTGCGGGACGGCACGGTGCACCCGCCCGCGGCGCGCACGTCGGGGAACGGGCTCAACGACTCGGCCGGAGGCGGTGCCGCCCCGGCGGGCAACCCGGCCAACACCGCGGGCGAGCACGCGCTGGTGGCCCAGCTCGTGGGCCCGAGGGTCGGCCTGGACCCCGCCCAGGTGCCCGAGTGGGGCTCGCTGCTGGTGGCGCCGCTGTACCGGGGCGCGGAGGTGACGGTCGAATGAACACGCCGGTCGGGGAGGTGATCGCGTGAAGGGGCTCTGGGCGCCGCTTCTGAAGCTGGGTGTCTTCGTCGTCACCACCGTGGTCTTCACCGCCATGCTCGGATTCAGCATCGCGAACGTGGGCACGTCGGACACCGACACCTACAAGGCCCGGTTCACCGACGCCACGTCGGTGCTCGCGGGCGACGAGGTGCGTATCGCCGGTGTCCGGGTGGGCAAGGTCGCCGACGTCCGCATCGTCGACCGCAGGATCGCCGAGGTCGAGTTCGAACTGGACAGCGGTCGGAGGTTGCCCGACAACGTGGTGGCGGCCATCAAGTTCCGCAACCTCGTCGGCCAGCGCTACCTCTCGATCGAACGCGGTCAGGGACGGTCGCAGGGCGTCCTGGAGCCGGGTGGCACGATCCCGCTGGAGAACACCCGGCCCGCCGTCGACCTCACCGAGCTGTTCAACGGCTTCAAGCCCCTGTTCCGGGCGCTGTCACCCGAGGACGTGAACACGCTGTCGTACCAGATCGTCCGCGTGCTCCAGGGCGAGGGCGGCACCGTGGAGAGCCTGCTCGCGCACACCGCGTCGCTCACCACGACGCTCGCCGAGCGCGACCAGGTCATCGGTGACGTCATCGACAACCTGAACCAGGTGCTGCACACCCTGAACGAACGCACCCCCCAGCTGTCGCAGCTGATCGGCAGGCTCCAGCAGTTCGTGTCGGGACTCGCGAGCGACCGCGAACCCATCGGCGAGGCGATCGACGCGATCGGCGACCTCACCAAGACCACCGCCGGTCTGCTCGACGAGGCGCGCAAACCCCTGCGCGAGGACATCGACGCGCTCGGCGAGCTCGCGGGCAACCTCAACGACTCCGAGGAAGTCGTCGAGCACTTCATCCAGTACCTGCCGAGGAAGACGAGCCGGCTCGCGTCCACAGCGGACTACGGCTCGTGGCTGAACTTCTTCCTGTGCGAAGCGAAGGGCAACATCAGCATCACCGGACTCGGTGACCAGCCGGTGTCGTTGCCGCTACTGCCCGCGAACCGGAGCCGGTGCCTGTCATGACGAAGTTCTCCCACCGCAACCCCATTCCGATCGCGCTCGTCGGGATCACGCTGATGCTGCTGGGCACGCTCGCCGCGCTGAACTCCGACGACCTCCCGCTGATCGGCGGCGGCACCACCTACCGCGCCGAGTTCAGCGAGGCCGCCGGCTTGCAGACCGACGACGAGGTGCGCATCGCCGGGGTGCGGGTCGGCGAGGTCACCGACATCGAACTCGACGGCGCGAAGGTGCTGGTGTCGTTCAAGGTCTCCGACGCGTGGCTCGGTGACCGCACCACCGCCGCCATCAAGATCAAGACGTTGCTGGGACAGAAGTTCCTCGCGCTCGATCCGCGCGGCGAGGAGACCCTCGATCCCAGCGACACGATCCCGCTGGACCGCACCGCCGCGCCCTACGACGTCCTGGAGGCGTTCCGCGACCTCTCCGAGACGGTCGACGAGATCGACGTCGACCAGCTGGCCGAGAGCTTCGACGTCCTGTCGGACACCTTCGCCGACACCCCCGACGACGTGCGCGGGGCGCTCGAAGGCCTGTCCGAGCTGTCCGACACCATCGCCTCGCGCGACGCCGAACTCGCCGAACTCCTCGACGGAACCCGGCAGGTCAGCCAGACCCTCGCCGACCGCGACGGCGAACTCGCCACCCTCATCGAGGACGGCAACGCGCTGCTGGAGGAACTCTCCGCCCGCGAGGAGGCGATCCGGGCGATGCTCACCGGCACGCGCGAACTGTCGGAACAGCTGCGCGGGCTGGTCGACGACAACGACGAACAACTGGAGCCGGTGCTCGCGCAGCTCGACAAGCTCACCGACATGTTGGAGCGCAACCAGGACTCGCTGTCGCAGGGCATCGAGAACTTCGCGCCGTTCGTGCGCGTCTTCAACAACACCATCGGCAGCGGGCGCTGGTTCGACAACTACATCTGCGGCCTGCTGCTGCCGAGCATCGGACCGCTCAACGAAGAGGGGTGCAACGCGCGATGACCGACACCCGCTTCGGGCAAAAGCTCGCCCGCGGAATCGCCGCCGCCTGCGTGCTCGGCCTGGTGGTCGCCGGCGCGCTGTGGTGGACGTTGAAGGACGCGGGCTCCAAGCACGTCACCGCGTACTTCACCGAGGCGATCGGCCTCTACGAGGGCAACAGCGTCCGCATCCTCGGCGTCGAGGTGGGCGAGGTGGTCTCCGTCGAGCCGGAGGGCGACCGCGTCAGGGTGGAGATGACCTACGACCGGAAGTTCTCCGTCCCCGCCGACGCGGGTGCGATCCTCGTCGCGCCCTCGCTGGTCTCCGACCGCTACGTGCAGTTCACCCCGGCCCACACGGAGGGAGACGAACTCGCCGACGGCGCCGTGATCCCGTTGACGCGCACCGCCGTCCCGCTGGAGATCGACGAACTCGGCGAGAGCCTCAGCCGCGTCTCCGAGGCGCTGGGACCGAACGGCGCCAACGCGGACGGCTCCCTGTCGGACCTCCTCGACACGGCCGCCGAGAACCTCGACGGCAACGGCAAGGCGCTCAACCAGACCATCACCAAGCTCGGACAGGCTGCGGGCACGCTGTCCGGCAACTCCGAGGACCTGTTCGTCACCGTCGAGAACCTCGCCAAGCTGTCCGGCACGCTCGCCGACAGCGACGGGCAGGTGCGCCGGTTCGAGGAGCAGCTCGCCCAGGTCAGCGGATTCCTCGCCGACGAGCGCGAGAACCTGTCGGCCACCGTCGCCGAACTCGGCACCACGCTGGAGATCGTCGACGAGTTCCTTACCGACAACCACGATCGCGTGAAGTCCAACGTCGACAAACTCGCCGACGTCACCGAGGTGCTCGTCGAACAGCGGGCCGCGCTCGCGGAGACGCTCGACATCGCGCCACTCGCGCTCGGCAACCTCGCCAACACCTACAACGCCGCGTCGGGCACCCTCGACGCCCGGCCGAACATGAACGAGCTGACCGAACCCCCGATCGCCATGGTCTGCGGTCTGCTCAAGCAGACGCCCAAGGCACTCGACGCGCTCGGCGGCCTGTGTTCGAAGCTGAGCGGAGTCCTGGAGGGAGCCGTCCCGCTCCCGTCGCTGGCCGAGAGCGTGAACTCGCTGAACAAGGGCGAGCTGCCGCCGCTGCCGCTTCCGCTGGTCGGACAGATCACGGGTGGAGGTGACCGATGAGGCGGCTTCGCGCGGGCATCGCCGCCGCGAGCGCGGCCACGCTGCTCGTCATCGCCGGGTGCAGCGGGTACCAGGGCGTCTACGACGTCCCACTGCCCGGAGGCGCCGACCTCGGCGACGACCCGTACACCGTGCGCGTGCACTTCCGCGACGTCCTCGACCTCGTGCCCAAGGCGGGAGTGCGGGTGGGGGAGGTTCCCGTCGGCGCCGTCGAGGAGGTGAAGCTCGCCGAGGACGGGTGGACCGCCGAGGTGGTGCTCGCCGTCAACCGCGACGTCCGGCTACCCGCGGGCGCCATCGCCAACCTGCGCCAGTCCAGCCTGCTCGGTGAGAAGTACGTCGAGCTCGCCGCACCCGCCGAGGGCACCGACGCCGGCGGCGGCACCCTCGCCGACGGCGACCTCATCCCGATCGAGCGCACCAACCGCAGCGTCCAGGTCGAGGAGGTGCTGGGCGCGCTGTCCATGCTTCTCAACGGCGGTGGCGTCGAGCAGCTCAACACGATCACCAAGGAGCTCAACGCGGCCCTGGAGGGCAACGCTCCGGACATCAAGTCACTGCTGCGCAACGCCGAGAAACTCGTGAAGGCGCTCGACGAGCAGTCCAGCGACATCACGACCGCGTTGGACGCGCTCAACCGGCTGTCCTCCACGCTGAACTCGCAACGCGACAAGATCGCCGTCGCCGTCGAGGACCTCGGCCCCGGGCTGGAGGTGCTCGAACGCCAGCGTGACCAGCTCGTCGACATGCTGAGCGCGCTCGACGGCCTGTCCGAGGTGGCGGTCGAGACCGTCGATGCCGGGCAGGAGGACCTCGTCGCCAACCTCGAAGCACTTCTCCCGGTCCTGCGCAAGCTCGGGGAGGCCGGGTCCGACCTCCCGAACGCCCTCGAACTGATGCTCACCTACCCGTTCACCGACGCGGCGGCCGAGGGAGTCAAGGGCGACTACATGAACCTCTACCTCGAACTGGATCTCAACCTGAAGGAGATCCTCGCCAACCTCGGGCGCAGCAGGCAGAACCCGCTGCACAGCCTGCCGATCGTCGGCGACCTCACCAACCCCCGCGAGACGGACTCCGACGACACCTCGTCGGTGTTGCCGATCCCGGGCGACGACCCGTACAGCACTCAAGGGCAGGACAGCGGCGAGAGCGGTCTCGGCGGGCTTCTCGACTCCATCGTGGGAGGTGCTCGCTGATGCTCGTCCGCAAGACCCGGATCCAACTCGTCGCCTTCCTCGTCATCTCGGTCCTGGCCATCGGCTACGCGCTCGTGCGCTTCACCGACGTCGAGAAGACGTTCGGCTCGGGCGGCTACACCGTCCACCTCCACATGAGCGAGTCCGGGGGCATCTTCACCGGCGCGGAGGTCACCTACCGCGGTTTCAACGTCGGCGAGGTCGGTCCGCTCAGCCTCACCCGCGACGGTCTGTCGGCCGCCCTGCGGATCGAGGCGGACGCGCCGCCGGTGCCGCGCGACCTGCACGTCGCGGTCGCCAACCGCTCGGCGGTCGGCGAGCAGTACATCGACCTCCGGCCGGTCACCGATGACGGGCCTTTCCTCGCCGACGGCGACGTGATCCCGGCCGACAGGGTCACCACACCCGTCCCGGCCGAGAAGATCATCACCGACCTGGACGCGCTGGCGTCCTCGGTGCCGACCGAGTCGCTGCGCACGGTCGTCGACGAGGCCTACCAGGGCTTCCGCGGCACCGGCCGCGACCTGCAGGTGCTGCTCGACACCACCGGCGAGTTCACCCGCGTCGCGAAGGAGTACCTGCCGCAGACGGTGCGGCTGCTGGAGGACGGCTCGACCGTGCTGGCCACCCAGAACGACCTGAGCACGCACATGCGCTCGTTCAGCTCCGACCTGAAGGATCTGTCCCAGACGCTGAAGGACTCCGACGGCGACCTCCGCAAGCTCATCGCCACCGCCCCCGAGGCGGCCACCACCGTCAGCGAGGTACTCGCGGAGTCCGGGCCCGGCCTGAGCGACCTGGTGGCCAACCTGCTCACCACGTCCAACGTGCTCGTCACCCGGCTCGACGGGCTGGAGCAGGCGTTCGTCAGCTACCCCGTCGTCGCGGCGGGCGCGTACAGCGTGACCCCCGGCGACGGCACGGCACACCTGGGGCTCGTGCTGAACCTCTTCAACCCGCCCGCCTGCACCAAGGGTTACCGTCCCCCGGACGACTACCGCCCCGGCAACGAGACCGACGAACGCGGGCACTACGCCGACGCGTACTGTGCCGAACCCGAAGGCAGCCCCATCGCGGTCCGCGGCTCGCAGAACGCGCCCTTCAACGGTGTGCCCGTGGTGCCGAGCGAGGACCAGGTGCGGGCCAACAGCAACCGGGACTCGGAGCAGCTGGAGTCGCTGCGGCGCGGCGCACTCGGCCTCGCCGACAGCGAAGGCCTCTCGATCACCTCGCTGCGGCAGCTCGTGGGCCTGGAGGACTGAACCAGCCCCGACCACGTTCACCCCGACAACACCCACCCCGACCTAGTCTGGAGCGCCATGAGTTCGGACGAGCAGCGGCCGGAGCCGGACGAGCAGGACACCACCCCGGCCGCCGACACCGGGCGTGACGACAGCGACACCACCGAGGTCGAGTCGCGTGCCGACGAGAACACGGACGGCAGCGTCGATTCGGCCGACCCGGCTGATCCGTCCGAGACCGACGACGCGGAGCGGACCGAGCCCGACGACGTGGACGACGCGCGCACCCCGCGGTCGGGTCCGTCCCGTGTCCTGGTGTTCCTGGGCCTGGCGCTGGCCCTGGCGTCGCTCGTGGTCGCCGTCGTGTTCGGCGAGATGTGGCGCCGTGCCGCGGACAGTGACGACGTGCGGATCGCCGAGTCCCGCGAGGCCGTGGTCGCCGCGGCGGGCACGGCGGTGGTGGCGTTCACCGGCCTCGACTCCGAGCAGCCCGACGAGTACTTCCGGCGGCAGAAGGAGATCGCCACCGGCGACCTGCTGAAGGAGATCGAGGCCACCGAGCAGCAGTACCGCGAAGCGATCAGCCAGGCCAAGACCACGGTCGACGCGCAGGTCGCGGACGTGGCGGTGGAGGAGCTCAACGTCCACGAGGGCAAGGCGCTCGCCCTGGCCGTCGTGGAGCTCACCATCACGCAGGAGAAGGACAGCGGGACGAAGACGCTGCGCATGCAGTTGCACCTGGAACGCGATCGAGGCGGCGCCGACTCCGACGGCTCGTCGGAGCAGGCGTGGAAGGTGTCCGGCATCTCGCCGGTGGAGTACGGCGCCAGCGGCTGAGCCGGCTCGCCCCGCCTTGCCTTCCGCCTTACCCTCCCGCAACGCACGACCCAGTCAGGAGACCCGATGCCACCCTCCCGGCGCCGCAACCTCGGTGCACAGCCGCCGTCGCCCTCCCGTCGTCCCCGGGTCGCGGGACTGCGCAAGCCGTCCCCGACGAAGCGGGCCACCGAGTCCCCCGAGCCGGCCGAGCCCACCGAAACCTCTCCCGAGACGCCCGACCGGCCTGACGCGCTCGGCGAGGCCCCGGAGCGCGCGGAGGACGACGAGCGAGTCGAGGAAGCGGACTCGCCGAGCCCCGAACCCGAGCCGGCACAGGAGGCGGCGGGGGAGGAGCCCGACGAGCCCGAACCCGCCCGGCCGAGTCCGAGGGCCAAGGTGCGCGACCGGGGCACGGAGCGGCCGATCGACGCCGAGCAGGTCGATGTCACCGACCGGACCGACCGGACGGCCGACACCGTCTCCGCCGGGTCCTCCGGAGCCGGTTCGACCGAAACCGCGAAGGGCACCCGCCGCGTCGGCTACCCGGTCCTGGGCGCGCTGCTGGCGGCCACGCTCGTCCTCGCCGGGCTCGCCGTGTTCTTCAAGATGAAGCACAGCGAGGTCTCGGGTCTCGTCACCAACACGGCGCTGGTCGACGTCGCCTCGACCACCGAGGTGAAGCAGGTCGTCGAGGACGCCGCCGAGCAGTTGATGTCGGTCAACTACAAGGATCTCGACAAGACCGAGCGGGCCGCCGAACGCTTCCTCGGCAGCGACGAGGTGAGGGCGACGTACGACCGCCTCATGGGCGAGTATCGTGAGCAGGCCGCCGAGCAGAAGATCGTCGTCACCACCACGGCGGTGCGCAGCGGAGTGGTGGTCCTCGATGACGACAGCGCCAGGGTCATGGTTTACGTTGATCAAGTGGCGACCCGGGCCGGCAACGATCAACCGATGGGCGGCCCGGCGGCTCTGTGGTTCGAGGTGGAACGGCGGGACGGCACGTGGAAGGTCTCCGACCTGAACACCTACGGTTCCGCTCGGTCCGGCACTCAATCGGGGTCGGCTCCGACCGGCGCCGAACCATCATCGTCGCAGGCAGAGGATTCGACGGAGGGTAACTGACGCTGCGCCAACCGGTGGTCAACCACTGACGGACGCTTGACTCAGCGTCCCCGGGGGTTCACGCTTACAGGCAACACGGCGCGCCTTGCGGGAGGCGGGTCGGGGACACGAGGAGGAGAGGCGAAGCCGAGGCTGGGCCACCATCGCGGAAGATCATCGCGCGATCGGGTGGGTCCCCTCGACAACTCTCCTATTGCGGGCTAGACTGCTTCTTTGCGCTGCCCACTTTCAGGCTGCCCTCTTGCGGTAGCTAGGATGGTCGGCAACACCGCACCCTTGACAGTCCGCGTTACGAGTTGCTAGCGCGGCTGCTCAACCAGCTATGTCCCCGGAAGGACGCATCTTGGCAGTCTCTCCCGCGAACCAGGCCACTGCTGCGACCAACTCGAATCGACCGTCAACGGGTGTTCCTGGAGCACCGAAGCGAGTCTCTTTCGGGGAGATTCGCGAGCCGCTCGACACCCCGCACCTGCTTGACGTGCAGATCAGGTCGTTCGAATGGTTCACCGGCTCGGAGGCGTGGTACGAACGCGCCGTCAACGAGGGTGAGGAGAACCCGGTCGGCGGTCTCGAGGAGGTCCTGAACGAGATCTCCCCGATCGAGGACTTCTCCGGTTCGATGTCCCTGTCCTTCTCCGACCCACGCTTCGACGAGGTCAAGGCCTCCGTCGAGGAGTGCAAGGACAAGGACATGACCTACGCGGCGCCGCTGTTCGTCACCGCCGAGTTCGTCAACAACAACACCGGCGAGATCAAGAGCCAGACGGTCTTCATGGGTGACTTCCCCGTGATGACCGACAAGGGCACGTTCATCATCAACGGCACCGAGCGTGTCGTCGTGTCCCAGCTCGTGCGCTCGCCCGGCGTGTACTTCGACCAGTCCGTGGACAAGTCCACGGACAAGGACGTCTTCAGCGTCAAGATCATCCCGAGCCGCGGTGCGTGGCTCGAGTTCGACGTCGACAAGCGCGACACCGTCGGTGTCCGGATCGACCGGAAGCGTCGCCAGCCCGTCACTGTGCTGCTGAAGGCGCTCGGCTGGACCGCCGAGCAGATCCGCGAGCGCTTCTCCTTCTCCGAGACGCTGCTCGCGACCCTGGAGAAGGACTCCACCGCCACCCAGGACGAGGCGCTTCTCGACATCCACCGCAAGCTGCGGCCGGGTGAGCCTCCGACGAAGGAGAGTGCCCAGGCGCTGGTCGAGAACCTGTTCTTCAAGGACAAGCGGTACGACCTGGCCAAGGTGGGGCGCTACAAGGTCAACAAGAAGCTCGGGCTGAGCCTGCCGTACGACACGGGCACGCTCACCGAGGACGACATCGTCGCCACGATCGAGTACCTCGTCCGCCTGCACGCGGGCGAGGAGACCATGCGCGTCGGCGACGTCGAGGTGCCGGTCGAGACCGACGACATCGACCACTTCGGCAACCGCCGCATCCGCACGGTCGGCGAGCTGATCCAGAACCAGATCCGGGTGGGCCTGTCGCGCATGGAGCGCGTGGTCCGCGAGCGGATGACCACCCAGGACGTCGAGGCCATCACGCCTCAGACCCTGATCAACATCCGTCCGGTCACCGCGGCGATCCGGGAGTTCTTCGGAACCTCCCAGCTGTCGCAGTTCATGGACCAGAACAACCCGCTGTCGGGTCTGACCCACAAGCGTCGTCTCAACGCGCTCGGCCCCGGTGGTCTGTCGCGTGAGCGCGCCGGCATGGACGTTCGTGACGTGCACCCCAGCCACTACGGCCGGATGTGCCCGATCGAGACGCCGGAAGGCCCGAACATCGGTCTGATCGGGTCGCTGTCCTCCTACGCCAGGGTTAACCCGTTCGGGTTCATCGAAACCCCGTACCGGAAGGTCGTCGACGGCAAGGTCACCGACGAGGTGCACTACCTGACCGCCGACGAGGAGGACCGCTTCGTCAAGGCGCAGGCCAACGCGCCGCTGACCGAGGACGGCCACTTCATGGAGGAGCAGGTCCTGGGTCGCCGCAAGGGCGGTGAGGTCGAGCTGATCGACCCGATGGACGTCGACTACATGGACGTCTCGCCGCGGCAGATGGTGTCGGTCGCGACCGCCATGATCCCGTTCCTCGAGCACGACGACGCCAACCGTGCCCTCATGGGTGCGAACATGCAGCGTCAGGCCGTGCCGCTGCTGCAGGCCGAGTCCCCGCTCGTGGGTACGGGTGTGGAGCTCGCCGCCGCGGTCGACGCCGGTGACGTGATCGTCGCCGAGGAAGCCGGCGTGGTCGAGGAACTGTCGGCAGACATGATCACGGTCATGCAGGACGACGGCACCCGCCGCACGTACGGCCTGTACAAGTTCCGCCGCACCAACGCGGGCACCTGCTTCAACCACCGTCCGGTGGTCGACGAGGGCGACCGCGTCGAGAAGGGCCAGGTCCTCGCCGACGGCCCGTCGACCGACAAGGGCGAGATGGCCCTCGGCAAGAACCTCCTCGTGGCGATCATGCCGTGGGAGGGCCACAACTACGAGGACGCCATCGTCATCTCGCAGCGGCTCGTGCAGGACGACGTGCTCACGTCGATCCACATCGAGGAGCACGAGATCGACGCCCGCGACACCAAGCTCGGTGCCGAGGAGATCACCCGGGACATCCCGAACGTCTCCGAGGACGTCCTGGCGGACCTCGACGAGCGCGGCATCGTGCGCATCGGTGCGGAGGTCCGCGACGGCGACATCCTGGTCGGCAAGGTCACGCCCAAGGGCGAGACCGAGCTGACCCCCGAGGAGCGCCTGCTGCGTGCGATCTTCGGCGAGAAGGCGCGCGAGGTGCGCGACACCTCGCTGAAGGTGCCCCACGGCGAGACCGGCAAGGTCATCGGCGTCCGCGTGTTCTCCCGCGAGGACGACGACGAGCTGCCCCCGGGCGTCAACGAGCTCGTCCGCGTCTACGTCGCGAAGAAGAGCAAGATCCAGGACGGCGACAAGCTCGCGGGCCGGCACGGTAACAAGGGCGTCATCGGCAAGATCCTGCCGGTGGAGGACATGCCGTTCCTCGAGGACGGCACCCCGGTGGACATCGTGCTGAACACGCACGGTGTGCCGCGACGGATGAACATCGGTCAGATCCTCGAACTGCACCTCGGCTGGCTGGCCTCGCAGGGCTGGAAGGTCGAGGGCAACCCCGAGTGGGCGAAGAACCTGACCGAGGAGCTGATGGACGTGGAGCCGGGCACGAACACCGCGACGCCGGTGTTCGACGGTGCCCGGGAGCACGAGCTCACGGGGCTGCTGGGCTGCGCCAAGCCGAACCGCGACGGCGACCGCCTCGTCGCCGACGACGGCAAGGCCACGCTGCTCGACGGCCGCACCGGCGAGCCGTTCCCGTACCCCGTGGCGGTCGGCTACATGTACATCCTGAAGCTGCACCACATGGTGGACGACAAGATCCACGCTCGGTCCACCGGTCCGTACTCGATGATCACGCAGCAACCGCTCGGCGGTAAGGCGCAGTTCGGTGGTCAGCGCTTCGGTGAGATGGAGTGCTGGGCCATGCAGGCCTACGGCGCCGCGTACACCCTGCAGGAGCTGCTCACGATCAAGTCGGACGACGTTCTCGGCCGGGTGAAGGTCTACGAGGCCATCGTCAAGGGCGAGAACATGCCGTCGCCGGGCATTCCCGAGTCGTTCAAGGTGCTCCTGAAGGAGCTGCAGTCGCTGTGCCTGAACGTGGAGGTGCTCTCCACCGACGGAGCCGCCATCGAGATGCGTGACTCCGACGACGAGGACCTCGAGCGGGCCGCCGCCAACCTCGGCATCAACCTGTCCCGCAACGAGTCGCCCTCCGTGGACGACGTCGTGCAATGACCCAGCCGCCCGGTGGGGTCCACAACCACTGGACCCCACCGGGTAGCCGAACCCCTCTAACCGATGGGGTCGGGACCGCACCCCGTACCCCCGAGATGAACCCCAAGGGGATGCAAGAACGTGCTGGACGTCAATTTCTTCGATGAGCTCCGGATCGGTCTCGCCACGGCCGACGACATCCGTCAGTGGTCCTACGGCGAGGTCAAGAAGCCGGAGACCATCAACTACCGCACGCTCAAGCCGGAGAAGGACGGGCTCTTCTGCGAGAAGATCTTCGGTCCCACCCGGGACTGGGAGTGCTACTGCGGCAAGTACAAGCGCGTCCGCTTCAAGGGCATCATCTGTGAGCGCTGTGGTGTCGAGGTCACCCGCGCGAAGGTGCGCCGTGAGCGGATGGGCCACATCGAGCTCGCCGCGCCCGTCACCCACATCTGGTACTTCAAGGGTGTTCCGTCGCGCCTCGGCTACCTGCTGGACCTGGCGCCGAAGGACCTCGAGAAGATCATCTACTTCGCCGCGTACGTCATCACCGGCGTGAACACCGAGCTGCGGCACAACGACCTGCCGACGCTGGAGAACGAGATCAGCGTCGAGCGCAAGACGATCGAGTCCCGGCGTGACGCCGAGATCGAGCAGCGCGCGCAGAAGCTCGAGGCCGACCTCGCCGAGCTCGAGGCCGAGGGTGCCAAGGCCGACGTTCGCCGCAAGGTGAAGGAGGGCGGCGAGCGCGAGATGCGGCAGATCCGCGACCGCGCCCAGCGGGAGCTCGACCGCCTGGAGGAGGTCTGGACGACCTTCACCAAGCTGGAGCCGCGTCAGCTCATCGTCGACGAGCAGCTCTACCGCGAGCTGTACGACCGCTACGGCGAGTACTTCACCGGCGGCATGGGCGCCGAGGCCATCCAGAAGCTGGCCAGCGAGTTCGACGTCGACGCCGAGGCGGAGTCGCTGCGCGAGACGATCCGCAGCGGCAAGGGCCAGAAGAAGCTGCGTGCGCTGAAGCGGCTGAAGGTCGTCGCGGCCTTCCAGGCCACCGGCAACGACCCGCGCGGCATGGTGCTCGACGCGATCCCGGTGATCCCGCCGGAGCTGCGTCCGATGGTGCAGCTCGACGGTGGCCGGTTCGCCACCTCGGACCTGAACGACCTGTACCGCCGCGTCATCAACCGCAACAACCGTCTCAAGCGACTGATCGACCTCGGCGCGCCCGAGATCATCGTCAACAACGAGAAGCGGATGCTGCAGGAGGCCGTCGACGCGCTGTTCGACAACGGCCGTCGTGGTCGTCCGGTGACCGGCCCCGGTAACCGCCCGCTGAAGTCGCTGTCCGACCTGCTCAAGGGCAAGCAGGGCCGCTTCCGGCAGAACCTGCTGGGTAAGCGGGTCGACTACTCGGGTCGTTCGGTCATCATCGTGGGTCCGCAGCTGAAGCTGCACCAGTGCGGTCTGCCGAAGGACATGGCGCTGGAGCTGTTCAAGCCGTTCGTCATGAAGCGGCTGGTGGACCTCAACCACGCGCAGAACATCAAGTCGGCCAAGCGGATGGTCGAGCGGGCGCGCCCGCAGGTGTGGGACGTGCTGGAAGAGGTCATCAACGGCCACCCCGTGCTGCTCAACCGTGCTCCGACGCTGCACCGCCTCGGTATCCAGGCGTTCGAGCCGCAGCTCGTCGAGGGCAAGGCCATCCAGCTGCACCCGCTGGTGTGTGAGGCGTTCAACGCCGACTTCGACGGTGACCAGATGGCGGTGCACCTGCCGCTGTCGGCCGAGGCGCAGGCCGAGGCACGCATCCTGATGCTGTCGGCGAACAACATCCTGTCGCCCGCGTCGGGTCGTCCGCTCGCCATGCCGCGTCTGGACATGGTGACCGGTCTGTTCCACCTCACGCGCCTCAAGGAGGACGCGCAGGGTGCGGGCACGGCGTACTCCTCACCGGCCGAGGCGATCATGGCCTACGACCGCAAGCAGCTGTCGCTGCACGCGCCGGTGAAGATCCGCATCCGCGACCGGCAGCCGAACAAGCAGCAGGAAGCGGCTCTGCGCGAGCAGGGTTGGGAGCCGGGCCAGTCGTGGCTCGCCGAGACCACACTCGGCCGGGTGCTGTTCAACGACCTGCTGCCGGCGGACTACCCGTTCATCAACGAGCCGTTGCCGAAGAAGCGCCAGGCCGCGATCGTCAACGATCTCGCCGAGCGCTACTCGATGACCCAGGTCGCGCAGACGCTCGACGGGCTCAAGGACGCCGGGTTCCACTGGGCCACCCGTTCGGGTGTCACCGTGGCCATCACCGACGTGGTCGTGCCGCCGTCGAAGAAGGAGATCCTCGACCAGTACGAGGCTCGGGCGGCGCAGGTCGAGAAGCGCTACCAGCGTGGTCAGCTGTCCCACCTGGAGCGCAACAACGAGCTCGTCAAGGTGTGGGGCCAGGCGACGGAGGAGGTCGCCAACGCCATGGAGGAGAACCTCCCCGACGACAACCCGATCTCGGTGATCGTGAAGTCCGGTGCGGCGGGCAACATGACCCAGGTGCGGTCGCTCGCCGGTATGCGCGGTCTGGTGTCGAACCCGAAGGGTGAGTACATCCCGCGTCCGATCAAGGCCAACTTCCGTGAGGGCCTGTCGGTGGCGGAGTACTTCATCGCCACGCACGGTGCCCGTAAGGGTCTGGCGGACACCGCTCTGCGGACCGCCGACTCGGGTTACCTCACCCGTCGTCTGGTGGACGTGTCGCAGGACGTCATCGTTCGCGAGACCGACTGTGGCACCAGCCGCGGCATCATGATGACCGTCGCCGACGAGCTGCCCGACGGTCGTCTGCTGCGGGCCGAGCACGTCGAGACGAGCGTGTACGCCCGCAACCTCGCGACCGACGCGGTGGACGCGCAGGGCAACGTGGTGCTCAACGCCGCCGACGACCTCGGCGACCCCGCGATCGACCGGCTCATCCAGGCCGGCATCAGCAAGGTCAAGGTCCGCAGCGTCCTGACCTGCGAGTCGGCGATGGGTGTCTGCGCCACCTGCTACGGCCGTTCCATGGCGACCGGCAAGCTGGTGGACGTCGGCGAGGCCGTCGGTATCGTCGCCGCCCAGTCGATCGGTGAGCCGGGTACGCAGCTGACGATGCGTACGTTCCACCAGGGTGGTGTGGCCGGCGAGGACATCACGACCGGTCTGCCCCGTGTCACGGAGCTGTTCGAGGCCCGTATCCCGAAGGGCAAGGCCCCGATCGCCGATGTCGACGGCCGGGTGCGCATCGAGGAGAGCGAGCGGTTCTGGAAGATCACGCTCATCCCCGACGACGGCAGCGAGGAGATCGTCTTCGACAAGCTGTCGAAGCGGCAGCGGCTCGCGATCACCCCGGACGGCCCGCTGGCGGACGGCGACCACGTCGACGTCGGTCAGCCGCTGCTGGAAGGCACGCCGGACCCGCACGAGGTGCTCCGCGTGATGGGTCCCCGCGAGGCGCAGATGCACCTGGTGGACGAGGTCCAGAAGGTGTACCGCGCGCAGGGTGTGTCCATCCACGACAAGCACATCGAGGTCATCGTGCGGCAGATGCTGCGCCGCGTGACGATCATCGACTCCGGTTCGACCGAGTTCCTGCCCGGTGAGCTCCCCGAGCGCACCCGGTTCGAGCAGGTCAACCGGCAGGCGGTCGCGGAGGGCGGCGAGCCCGCCTCCGGTCGCCCGGTGCTGATGGGTATCACCAAGGCGTCGCTGACCACGGACTCGTGGCTGTCGGCCGCCTCCTTCCAGGAGACGACCCGCGTGCTCACCGACGCGGCCATCAACGGCCGCAGTGACTCGCTGATCGGCCTGAAGGAGAACGTGATCATCGGTAAGTTGATCCCGGCCGGTACGGGCATCAACCGGTACCGCAACATCCAGGTGCAGCCGACCGAGGAGGCGAGGGTCGCCGCCTACGCGATCCCGTCCTACGACGACGGCTATTACACGCCTGATGTGTTCGGTACCGGCACCGGTGCCGCGGTTCCGCTGGACGACTACGACTTCGGTCGCGACTTCCGGTAAGCCGAGCAGAGCAAAGCCCCCGATCCACTGTGGTGGGTCGGGGGCTTTCTCGTCCGTGCCTCCCAGGCCCGCGGCGAGTGCAGTGAGTGCTTCGACGTGCTCACGTTGTTCCTTGCGGGCACTACGCCACTGTGGCCAGAAGAGCAGGCCGATGCCTATCGCCATGCAGGCCGACAGTGGAGAGAGCCTGAGCCAGGTCTCCCTCGCTCAGATGCCCTCTCGGTCCCGGAAACGCCGGTTCACTATGCCAGCCCCACAAGGGGGTTCGGGGCGAAACGGTGAACGGGGCACCGGGCAGACGGTTCAGTCCGTGAACGTTGCTTGTGCGTTGCCGGAAGCGTCCAGAAGAATCGGCTGGTGATCATTCCTGACACGAAGAACTGGACCTGGGTCCTCCAGCGGCAGTGCGCGGAGTGCGGGCTCGATGTGAGTGCCGTGCGGTGGGCGGACGTGCCGAGTCTGCTGCGCGCCAACGCCGCGTCCTGGTGCGAACTGCTCAGCAGCGGCGTTCGTCTGCGTGAGCGGCCACGATCCGACCGGTGGTCGGTACTGGAGTACGCCTGCCATGTTCGGGACGCGCTGCGCCTGCTGGATCAGCGGCTCGTGCTGATGCTCACCGAGGACGACCCCGTCTACGACGACTGGGACCAGGACCGGGCCGCTGTCGACGATCGGTACAACGAACAGGAACCCTCCATCGTGGCCACCGATCTGGGTATCGCCGCCGAACGTGCGGCGACCCGGTTGGACGGGCTCACGGACGACCTCGCGGGCGACGCTGTGCGGCGCAGCGGGCGGCGTGCTGACGGAACACGCTTCACCGTGGAAACGTTCGGGCGCTACATCCTGCACGACGTGGTGCACCACCTGAACGACGTCACCACACCGGTCGGCCCGTCCGGCACCGGCAGCTGACGGCCCCGTCCGGATCAGCATTCTCGAACCGCACCACCAATGTTGTGGTCCGAGTGGGTGTGAGCCGTTGAACACCCGGTGAGAGGCCAGGACGCTGTGCTCCACATCCTCGTTCGGCAGGAAGGGACCTCTCATGCTCAGACGCATCGCCGGCCTCGTGGCCGCCGCGCTGCTGGTGATCACGGGTACCGCCGTGATGTCCACGGCGACGGCTACACCCGCGCACGCGGACGGCTGCTACACGTGGACCCGGACGTTGAAGGAGGGGATGAAGGGGGAGGACGTCCGGCAACTACAGATCCGCGTGTCCGGTTACCCCGGTTACCGCAGCGTCCTCGCCCTGGACGGCTCGTACGGTGCGCACACCAAGGCCGCGGTGACCCGGTTCCAGCAGGCTTACGGACTGTCCGCCGACGGTGTGGCGGGGACGCAGACCTTCAACAAGATCTACCAACTTCAGGACAACGACTGCACGCCTGCCCACTTCAGCTACTCCGAGCTGAACAAGTGCAACTCGACCTGGTCCGGAGGTGCGGTGTCCGCGTCGACGGCCAGGGCGAACGCGCTCGTGTCGATGTGGAAGCTGGAGGCGCTGCGGCACGCGCTCGGCGACAAGCCGGTCCGGGTGACCAGTGGCTTCCGGAGCAAGGCCTGCAACGACCGCGCCGGCGGGTCGGCGAGCAGCAGACACATGTACGGCGACGGGGTCGATCTCGGCAGCCTGTCGCACTCGTTCTGCACCATCGCGAAGCAGGCCCGCTACCACGGTTTCAGCAACATCCTGGGCCCCGGCTACCCGAACCACAACGACCACGTGCACGTGGCTGTCGGCTCGACCACCTGGTCGGCTCCCAACTGCGGTATCTGATTCGCTGACCGCGTTCGGCCCGCGGAACGTGCGCGGGCCGAACGCGGCACTTCGTCGACGACAGCGGCGTCAGACGTCGAGCAGGTCGCGGGTCTCCTCCGCCGTGGCCCCCGAACCGATGCCGCCCTTGTCACCGGCGTCCTTGAGGTTCGTGACATGGTCGACGAGCTTGCCGTAGTGGTCGACGACCGTCTTGCCCGCCTGGTAGCCGTTGTCGGCCGTGCCTGTCGGGTTGATGCCGATGGTGGACTCCGCGAGCTTGCCCGCGCCCTTCTTCAGCGACTCCGTGACGGCGGTCCTCATCGCGCCCCCGCGCCCCACCTCGGCCACCGTGTCCAGCACGTTCGCGCCGTAGTTCTTCGGCTGCACACCGAGCTTCTCGCCGAGCGCGACGAGTTTCGAGCCGAACTTCTGGAAGAATTCGAGGATCTTGTCGAGGAGCTTGCCGAGCTTGCCCATCTTGCTGGTCACGCGCGAGAACGTGCTCGCGGCCTTCGCGACCGACGCCGACATGGCCGCCGCGACCGACGAACCGAGGCTCACGACCGAGGCCGCGAGCGCGGGCAACCAGATCCAGATCAGCCACGTCACGAGCTCGGTGATGATCGCCTTGATGACCTCTTCGACGACCGTCATGAGCATCGACGACATCTTGAGGATCTCCGCGACACTGCCGGCGCTCGTCGCCACACCCTCGATGCCCTTGGCGAAGTCGGCGAGTGCTTGACGCGCGGTGTCGCTCGCCTCACCCTCCCACTCGGCCAGCGACTCGTCGGCGACGCGGACGAACTCGCCCGCGTACTGCACCAGGCCGTTGCCGATGGCGGCGAAGTCGTCGGACGCCGTGCTCAGAGCGGGACCGTCACCCGACACCATGTGCAGCGCGTCCTGAAGCGGTGTCACGAGGTGCAGCACCATGTTCAGGCCGTTGCTCACCAGCCAGCCCACGGGGTCGAGCACCGCCATGCCCGCCTCCATCGCGCATTCCGCGGTGAAGCCGGCGGCGTCGGTGACGACATCACCCGCGTGCAGCATGATGTCCGCGACGTCGGGATCCTCGGGCAGCCCCTGCCAGATGTCGGTGACGGTCTCGTAGCCCTTGATGGCCTGCTTCGCGACGGGCGTCTGCTTGGCGAAGTCGAGAGCGGCGTCGCCGAACGACGTGTCCGCGTCCCCCTTCAGTTCGACGGAGCCCGCGATGTCGGTGACCTCGGTCATGTGTCTCGCCCTCTCGCTCAGGCCCCGGCCGGGCGGGCTTCGTCGACCTTGTCGATCTCGACCTCGTAGCCGCCGAGCTGGATCGCGCCGTGGTCGTCGTTCCCCGCGTAGAGGTCGGCGGCCGTCTTGAATTTGTCGCCCAGCGTCGACAGACCCTGTTGCATGCGGTCGAGCAGGTCGTTCAACTCCCCGAGGGCCTCGGTGTAGGCGCCTTTGGTGGCGAGGCCGACCAGACCCCAGGACTCGTTCCCGACATCGGCGCGACCGACGAGGTCTTTGAACTCGTTCGCCTGGTCGCCGAAGTCGTCGAGCGCGTCGCGGTAACCGCGCAACGCCTCCACCTGCACGTTGAAGCCGCCGCCCATGGCTGGTTCTCCTCGGACTGTGCCTGAAACGCCTTTTCCGCTTCTCTGACCGAAATGAGGCGTCGCCGGTTCCGTCAGCGCAGCCGCGGTGACAGCAGTTCGAGGAATTCGATGAGAACGTCGGCCGTGCCGACGATGTTGGCCGGTGTGAGGCGATCACCCGGCCTGGCGTTCGTCCGGAGAGTGCCGTGTTCGAGCACGATGGGGCGGAACCAGGAACCGAGCCGGCCCGTGAGCCACGACAACGTCTCCGGCGTGACGAGCTGACGCGCGAACGACGGGTCGGGCGAGGCCACCACGAGCTTCCGGTGGTGTCGCCCCAGCGTCAGCTCCGGCACGAGCTGTGCCCTCAGTTCGAGGTTCTGCACCGCGAGCAGTTCCGGCCCGATCCACACCCTCGCCGTGGACGGGGCCGGGATCTCGACGACGCTCTCGTGGGCGAGTTGGTGAGTGACGGTGCCGCCCGGTGAGTGCTTGCGCGTGCGTTTCTCGAACGCCACGACCCGGGTGGCGCCGCGCGTGAACTCCACCGCGTAGTCGAACGGCTGGGGGAACTCACCGGCGCCCTCGGTGGGGAAGTAGCCGAAGGACGGCCGCGTCCGACCGCCGTCCCGGTACTCGACGGCGCCGACCTGCCGTGCGAACGCGTTCCGCTCGGCCAGCAGCTGCTCGTCCGTCTTCGCCCTCGACCGCGAGCCGACCACCCACACGACCACGGCGGCGACCATGAGGAGAGGGATCACGACGTACACCACGGTCATCGGTTGCTCCTCCGCTCGGGGCCGGGCCGGGGCCAGTACATCACGCGGACGGCGGCCTACTGGTGCTGTGCCGTGTGGTGGGCCTTGCGCACGAGAAGGTCGAGATCGGCCAGCAGACGCCGTCTCGTCAGACGCCGGTACCGGCGTGCCACCGAAACGAAGCCGGCTCCACCCACGAGGCCGTGTGGGGGCAACTCGATCGCCCCGTGGTTCAACTGGTGACAGATCGGTTGCTCCCAGGCCAGAAACGCCGGGTAGAGCGCTCGACGCCAGTCGGTGATCGCAGTGGTGCGGTGGGCGGTGAAGAAGCCCCCGTAGGGCTGCGACGTCGTCGCCAGCGTGATGACGTAGCTGTACCGCCAGTCGCTGCGCGAGGTTCTGAGAGCGAGCCCCCGGTGCCGGTAGCGTTGCTCCCGGACGTGGAAGACGAAACCGTGCACGTCACCCAGCAGCTCGAAGACCGAACCCGGCGGTGGAGGGCACCGGTCCCAGTCGGCTTGCTCGGCGGTGGGGTAGTCGCCGAAGTCCTCGTCGCCGTGCCGGAACAACCAGTTGCGCTCGCGTGCCAGACGCTCGGCACCGAAGGTGCTGAACAGCAGGAACGACGCGCGCCACCAGCCCCACCAGCCGAGCCCCAGGACGAGGACGAGGACCACGCCCCAGCCGAGGGGGTGATCCGGCAACCACACCGTCCAGTCCACGCGCGCCGTTCCTTTCGAGGTGCCGCTGTCAGAGATCCAGCTGCCGCGACGTCTGCGACGCGGACTGGTCCTCTCCGATTTCGCCGTACTCCAGGCCCGTGTTCACGTTCTCGACATGGTCGCTCCAGGCGTCCACGCCGAACTTCTCACTCAGGTGATCGGTGGCGGTCTGGCGCATCGACTTGCCGAAGCCGGCGTCGACCCGTTGGCCCACCATGCCGTTCTCCGCGTGGTGCAGGCGCTGAGACCAGGTACCCGGGCCGGACCCGTTGTCGATCGCGTCGGTGGCCTTCTTGACGACGGAACGCTTGTGCTCCATCGCCTCACGAACCGTCTTGGCCTGCCGCCCCATCCAGTCGCGCAGCTTGCCCAGCATGGCCTTGATCTTGTCGAGCAGTCTGCGGAGCCAGTTCACTTTCTGGGTCGCCGTGCTCGTGGTCTGCACCGAACGCACCGCTGTCGCGCTCCCCGCCGCCGCGGTCGAACCGCCGAAGGTGGGCCCCGCCGCGGCGAGCGCCGGCACCCAGATCATGACGAGCCAGGTGATGAACTCGGTGAGGAGCGCGATGATGAACTCCTCGATCACCGTCATCACGATGCTCGAGAGGTGCAGCAGCTGCGCGATGTTCCCCGCTTCACCCGCGACCCCGCGGATTCCTTTGGCGAACTCGGCGAGTTTCGCGGCGGCGGCGTCGGACGCCGGTCCCTGCCAGCCCGCCAGGAAACGATCGGCTTCCTCGACGAACTGCTGCCCGAACTCGTTGATTCCCTCGCCGATCGAGCCGAAGTTCTCCGCGGCCAGCTGCAGTGCCGCACCGTCGCCGGACACGAGGTGGATGAGGTCCTGGAGCGGTTGGCAGATGGAGATGAGGAAGTCGAGCCCCTGTCCCACCAGGGTGCCGATCGGGTCGAGAGCGAAGTCCTGCGCGATGTCCTTGCAGCTCGACACGAAGTCGGCGCCGTCGCTGGTGAGCGCTCCCAGTTCTCCGGCGGTGACCTGACCGTCCGACACCGAGTCCCAGGCGCTTCTGACAAGGTCCTTGCCGCCGGACAGGGTGTCCTGGTACGGGATCGCGTCGACGACTTGCTCGCCGTAGGTGGGTTCGCTCTTGATGCTGATGCCACCGAGCGGGTCGCTCATGGTGTTGTCACTCCTCGAAGAAAGTGAAGGGCGAGTCAGACTGCCTTGTCGGAGAGTTTCGCGGCGTTGATGCGCAGAAGGACCTCGCGCAGCGACCGCTCCGCTTCCTGCTCTGCCGATCGGTACTGCTCGGCGGCGCTTCTCATCTTGTCCGAACCGGACTGCAGTCCGAAGCTCAGATCGTCGAGCAGGTCGTTGAAATCGCCGAGCATCCCGGTGTACTGGTCCTTGACGAAGATGCCGACGACACCCCACGACTTGTCGCTGACATCGGCCTGGTCGACCAGGCCTTTCACCCGCTCGACTGCCGACCTGTGTCCCGACAGCGCGCGTGAGTAGGCGTCGAGTTGCTCCGGTGCGACGTGGTATCCGCTCATGACTTCCCTGGTGCCTTACGTGACGGTGTTGACGGAGGACGGGTTCGCGGGGCCCCCGGTGAAGGGCGCCGCGGTGGGGGGCGACGCGTCGTCGATCTGTTTGCGTGGACGCCGGAGAGAGAAGTAGAGGACCACCCCGCCGCCGGCGAGAGCGCCACCCGCGACGAGGAACTCGAACAGTCCCGCTGCGGACTCGTCGTCGAACACGAGCGGGCGCGGCCACAACGGAGCGACCCGGCCGCCCACCACGTCGCCCGGTTCGGGTGGTAGTTCCCCGTACCAGCGGCGTTCGCGGAAACTACGCTCCTCACCGTCGACGACGAAGTGACCGTGGACGTGCGTGTTGGGGTCGTAGCGAGTGCGACGCTGGCCTGGAGGACCACTCTTGTGGAAGACGCCGTCCTTGGTGCCGGTGATGTGCACGTCGACGTGCTGCGCGAAGTTCAGCTGGAACGACAAACCGTTGATCAGCATGCCGGCGGAGACGACGAACAGGCAGCCGGCGAACAGTGCGCCCAGTATCCGGGCCGGCGCCGATGCCTTCCGGCCTTCGCCGCGCGCGCGAGCGATCGCCGACGCGGTCAACGCCACCACGCTGGGCAGGACGACGAGCACCAGAAGGATCGTCAGCAATCCCCAGAGCCCGATCGATGCCTGGATCCACAGCACGGTGACCGCGATCCCCAGGAGCCAGGCCAGGGCGAGCAGCCAGCCACCGAGCTTGTGGCGTGGGTCGAGCGCGAGCTCGCTCGACGACACCGCCATGTCCGTCGCCGGCTCGAAGGTCTGTCCGGACGTCTGTGGGCCGTGGTCCGGCATGGCTGGCTGCGGTGGCGCGGGAACGGGGGCGCCCGGTGGCGGCTGCCGGTCCCATCGGGGATCGGTCGGACCGGCAGGGCGGTGAGCAGCATGCGGTGGGACGGGGCCTGCGTACTCGCCCGGAGGTGTTCCGGGAACGGGTGTCACCGCTCCGTGGTGGACGGTGCCTTGCGGGTGTTGCGGCGCTGGGCCGACCCCACCGTGCCCCGGCCAGGGCGCGCCGTGCTGGGGCTCCGTTCCCCAGGGTGGTGCGGGTTGGGTACTCGCGCTCGGCAGCTGTGCGGCGTCCTCCACCGCCCGTTTGCGGAGTGTGGAGCCGCGGGCGCCGAGCGCGATCGCGATGCCGTAGCCGACGACGATGATCGCGGGCAGCACCTCGTCGAAAGTCATGTTCCCCCTCGTCGTTCACCGTGCGGTGTGAACGCGACTGTGCTGTGCGGTGCGCTCAGCGGCGGTCGTCGTCGTTGAACAGGTTCTGCAGGAAGTCGTCACCGGCGGAGCCGCCACCCGACGGCGGGGGAGGCGTGGGCGGCTGCGCCGAATCCGACGACCCGTCCCCGTCGAGGAAGTCCTGGTGGGAGTAGTCCTCGTGGTACTCCTCCTCGGGCCGCAGCCGCGGCCGGCGGGCGGGGCGTTCCTGTTCCATGCGCTCCCACAGCTCCTCGGGCGTGGTGCCGAAGAGCTGGGCCTGCGTCTCCAGGACCTGGTCGGTGACGCCCATGCCGTCGACGTGTTCGTCGACGATCCCCGCCTGCTTGCGGGCCGCCTCGCCGACGGCCTGCTGGATGGTGGACATGAGGGTCGCCGCCAACGCCTGCGGCTGCTGCGCGAGCGCCCGGTCCGTCAACTGGATGTCCTTGATCGAACCGCCGGCCCCGGCCACCACGGTGACGCTCCGGTCGGCGCTCGACGCGGTGGCCTCGAGGGCCGCGATCTCACTCTGCATCCGGCCGACGTCGGCGAGCCGGTCGTCGACCCTCTGCAACTTCGACTGGAACTGCTCGAACTGTGCGACGAGCCGCTCGAACTCCGCTGACAACCGTTCCTCCGTCATCACTTTTGATCAACTACTCGAGCACGGTGCGTGTTCAATGATGGAGTACGGTGTAGCGCGACGTGCGGAGTTCCGCCGGAATCGACAGGGATCACTCGCGAACTGCCACGACGCATGGCGATCGCGCACACAGCCACCTGAGGTAGGCTGGGAAAACAGAGCCACCCGTCCGGGTACGCATCGCCGGTTGTACTCGACCCCCGATGTGGTAGCCGTGAATGCGGGCGGGTATCTTTGACGACCGTGCCCGGCAGGCTGTCGGGCCCTCCGTGTGCCTTCAGATCACGGTGGGTGCCTCAGGCGCCTGTCCGCGGTCGAGTCAGGCGGAGTTCCACGGCAATCCCGATGGGAAGTTGAGGGGTCGTTTTCCGATCCTGAGACGGGCCGACACGCCCGACCGCGGGGACCGGGGAGACAACGTAGAGCTAGGTAGACGCAACAGAAGGCTGGTCCATTGCCCACGATCCAGCAGCTGGTCCGTAAGGGCCGCCAGGACAAGGCTGCCAAGCAGAAGACGGCGGCGCTCAAGGGAAGCCCGCAGCGTCGTGGTGTGTGCACCCGCGTGTACACGACCACGCCCAAGAAGCCGAACTCGGCCCTGCGCAAGGTCGCCCGCGTGAAGTTGAGCAACGGCATCGAGGTCACGGCCTACATCCCCGGTGAGGGTCACAACCTTCAAGAGCACTCGATGGTGCTCGTCCGTGGCGGCCGTGTGAAGGACTTGCCGGGTGTTCGCTACAAGATCATCCGCGGTTCGCTCGACACGCAGGGCGTGAAGAACCGCAAGCAGGCGCGCAGTCGGTACGGCGCGAAGAAGGAGAAGAGCTAATGCCCCGCAAGGGTCCGGCCCCGAAGCGGCCGTTGACGGCTGACCCGGTGTACCAGTCTCCGCTTGTCACCCAGTTGGTGAACAAGGTGCTGCAGGACGGTAAGCGTTCGATCGCCGAGCGCATCGTCTACGGCGCCCTGGAAGGCGCGCGGGAGAAGACCGGTACCGACCCGGTCGTCACTCTGAAGCGTGCGCTCGACAACGTGAAGCCCACCCTCGAGGTGAAGAGCCGCCGCGTCGGTGGTGCCACCTACCAGGTGCCGATCGAGGTCAAGCCGGGTCGCTCGACCACCCTTGCGCTGCGTTGGATCACCACGTACGCGCGTGCGCGTCGTGAGAAGACCATGATCGAACGCCTCCAGAACGAGCTGCTCGACGCGAGCAACGGCCTCGGGGCCAGCGTGAAGCGCCGCGAGGACACCCACAAGATGGCCGAGTCCAACAAGGCCTTCGCTCACTACCGCTGGTGAGTCCGACAGCAGTGAACTTTAGGCAACACCGTCGGCCCGGTCCGATTGACGGCGCCAATGCCGGGTTCCACGTTTGAGACAGGGGAACATTGAAGTGGCACGTGACGTGCTGACCGACCTCACCAAGGTCCGCAACATCGGCATCATGGCCCACATCGACGCCGGTAAAACCACGACCACCGAGCGGATCCTGTTCTACACCGGGATCAACTACAAGCTCGGCGAGACGCACGATGGCTCGGCGACGATGGACTGGATGGAGGAGGAGCAGAAGCGGGGTATCACCATCACCTCGGCTGCCACCACCACCTTCTGGCATGACAACCAGATCAATATCGTCGATACGCCCGGTCACGTCGACTTCACGGTCGAGGTGGAACGGAATCTCCGGGTTCTCGACGGTGCCGTTGCCGTTTTCGACGGCAAGGAAGGCGTTGAGCCGCAGTCCGAGCAGGTCTGGCGGCAGGCCGACAAGTACGACGTCCCGCGCGTCTGCTTCGTCAACAAGATGGACAAGCTCGGTGCGGACTTCTACTACACCGTCCGCACCATCGAGGAGCGCCTCGGCGCCAAGCCGCTGGTCCTCCAGCTGCCCATCGGCGCCGAGAGCGACTTCCAGGGCGTCGTCGACCTGGTCCGCATGAAGGCGCTGACCTGGCGCGGCGAGACGCAGAAGGGCGAGGACTACGAGGTCGAGGAGATCCCGGCCGACCTCGCCGACAAGGCTGCCGAGTACCGCGAGAAGCTCGTCGAGACCGTCGCCGAGGCCGACGACGAGCTGATGGAGCGCTACCTCGGCGGCGAGACGCTGACCGAGGACGAGATCAAGGCGGGTATCCGGAAGCTCACCATCGCGCGTGAGGTCTTCCCGGTGCTGGCGGGTTCGGCGTTCAAGAACAAGGGCGTGCAGCCCATGCTCGACGCCGTGATCGACTACCTGCCGTCGCCGCTGGACATGCCGCCGGTCGAGGGCGTCCTTCCCGACGGCACCGCGGCGACGCGCAAGCCGTCGACCGAGGAGCCCTTCTCCGCGCTGGTCTCCAAGATCGCGGTGCACCCGTTCTTCGGCAAGTTGACCTACATCCGGGTGTACTCCGGCAAGGTCTCCGCGGGCACCCAGGTCGTCAACGCGACCAAGGAGCGCAAGGAGCGCATCGGGAAGCTCTTCCAGATGCACTCCAACAAGGAGAACCCGGTCGACGAGGCCCAGGCCGGCCACATCTACGCCGTCCAGGGTCTGAAGGACACCACGACGGGTGACACGCTCGCCGACTCGCAGAAGCCGATCGTTCTCGAGTCGATGACCTTCCCCGAGCCGGTCATCAAGGTGGCCATCGAGCCCAAGACGAAGGCCGACCAGGAGAAGCTGTCGACCGCGATCCAGAAGCTCGCCGAGGAGGACCCGACGTTCCGGGTCAGCCAGGACGAGGAAACGGGTCAGACGATCATCGAGGGTATGGGTGAGCTCCACCTCGAGGTGCTCGTCAACCGCATGAAGACCGACTTCAAGGTCGAGGCGAACATCGGTAAGCCTCAGGTGTCCTACCGCGAGACGATCCGCAAGACGGTCGACAAGCTGGAGTACACCCACAAGAAGCAGACCGGTGGTTCGGGTCAGTTCGCTCGCGTGATCATCTCGCTCGAGCCGCTCGACACCGCGTCGGCCGAGGGTGCTCTCTACGAGTTCGAGAACAAGGTCACCGGTGGGCGTGTGCCGAAGGAGTACATCCCGTCGGTGGACCAGGGTGCTCAGGACGCCATGCAGTACGGCGTGCTGGCCGGCTACCCGCTCGTCGGCCTGAAGGTCACTCTGCTGGACGGTGCGTACCACGAAGTCGACTCGTCGGAGATGGCCTTCAAGGTCGCCGGTTCGATGGCGCTCAAGGAGGCCGCGCGGAAGGCCAACCCGGTACTGCTTGAGCCGATGATGGCGGTCGAGGTGACCACGCCCGAGGACTACATGGGCGATGTCATCGGCGACCTGAACGCCCGCCGTGGCCAGATCCAGGCCATGGAGGAAAGGTCGGGTACGCGCGTCGTCAAGGCGCTCGTGCCTCTGTCGGAGATGTTCGGGTACGTGGGCGACCTCCGGTCCAAGACCCAGGGGCGCGCCAACTACACGATGGTCTTCGACTCCTACGCGGAGGTTCCGTCGAACGTCGCGAAGGAGATCATCGCGAAGGCAACGGGGGAGTGAGCATCGCGTGAGCATTGCGAGCGCGAAGCGAAGCGAACCTGGAGCCTTGCAGCGGCTGTTGCCGAGGCGACGGGGGAGTGAGCTCGCGCGAGTGAGCGCGCAGCGAAGCGAACTCGGAGTCGAGCAGTGAAGTCCGTGAAGGGCGAAGGGATCGTGATCGGTGTCGGTGCGGGTCACTCGCACCGACACGGTGAACAAACTCCAGACCTTCGATCCGACACCGTGGCGACGGGGAAGTAAGAACCCGGAGCACCCAAACGCGGGCGCGAAAGGGGCCTTCCCCTAAGGTCCGCACAACCGAGCAGAACGAGTCGTCGGCCGGCAGCCACGCCGACCGGCAGCAAGAAAGTCCAGGAGGACATTCCAGTGGCGAAGGCGAAGTTCGAGCGGAGCAAGCCGCACGTCAACATCGGGACCATCGGTCACGTCGACCACGGCAAGACCACCCTGACCGCGGCGATCACCAAGGTGCTCCACGACCGGTACCCGGAGCTCAACCAGTCGCGTGCGTTCGACCAGATCGACAACGCGCCTGAGGAGAAGCAGCGCGGTATCACGATCAACATCTCGCACGTCGAGTACCAGACCGAGAAGCGTCACTACGCGCACGTCGACGCGCCGGGCCACGCCGACTACGTGAAGAACATGATCACCGGTGCGGCGCAGATGGACGGTGCGATCCTCGTGGTCGCCGCCACCGACGGCCCCATGCCGCAGACCCGCGAGCACGTGCTGCTCGCCCGTCAGGTCGGCGTGCCCTACATCGTGGTGGCCCTCAACAAGTCCGACATGGTGGACGACGAGGAGATCCTCGAGCTGGTCGAGATGGAGGTCCGCGAGCTGCTGAGCTCGCAGGAGTTCCCCGGCGACGACGCCCCCGTGGTGCGCGTCTCCGGCCTCAAGGCTCTCGAGGGCGACGAGAAGTGGGCCGACAGCATCGTCGAGCTGATGAACGCCGTCGACGAGAACGTTCCGGAGCCGGAGCGTGAGATCGACAAGCCGTTCCTGATGCCGGTCGAGGACGTCTTCACGATCACCGGTCGCGGTACGGTCGTCACCGGCCGTATCGAGCGCGGCGAGATCAAGCTGAACGAAGAGGTCGAGATCGTCGGCATCCGTCCCGAGGCTCGCAGGACCACGGTCACCAGCATCGAGATGTTCAACAAGATGCTCGACTACGGCCAGGCCGGTGACAACGCCGCCCTGCTGCTCCGTGGTATCAAGCGCGAGGACGTGGAGCGCGGCCAGGTCATCACGAAGCCCGGCACGACGACCCCGCACACCGAGTTCGAGGGCTCGGTGTACATCCTGTCCAAGGACGAGGGTGGCCGTCACACGCCGTTCTTCAACAACTACCGCCCGCAGTTCTACTTCCGCACCACGGACGTGACCGGCGTCGTGACCCTCCCCGAGGGCACCGAGATGGTCATGCCGGGCGACAACACCGAGATCAAGGTGCAGCTGATTCAGCCGATCGCCATGGACGAGGGTCTGCGGTTCGCCATCCGCGAGGGTGGCCGTACCGTCGGCGCCGGCCAGGTCACCAAGATCGTCAAGTAAGGCACCCACCCCGGGTGCGGGTGCCATCTGCAGATATGGCATCCTACTAAGGTTGCTCGACGCGGGGCGGCCGATTTCGCAAGGACATATGGCTCCCGAGAAATCGGCCGCCCCGTCGTGAGCGTCCCGGGCTCGCATTCTTTGCGAGTCAGGAGCGGTCGGCCTCCTGGCCGGTGCTCCGTGGAGCAAGAAGACCTAGCGGCACGGCAACGATTCCTGCGGGATGAGTCTGCGCAGTGGGTGCGACACGCCCGACCGCGTGGACCGGGAGCAGGTCGCTGACGTGCGGTAACAGCGGTACGAGACGATTCCTCGACCGTCCGACGTCCCCCGCGGGGAGGCGCCTCGACGATCGAGGGCAGGCCGGAAAGGCCGGCCCGAGGAGTCGATGTCGGGCCGGTCGAGGACGAGACGGTAAGGAACCATGGCGGGACAGAAGATCCGCATCAGGCTCAAGGCCTACGACCACGAGGCGATCGACGCCAGCGCGCGCAAGATCGTCGAGACGGTGACGCGCACCGGCGCCTCGGTCGTCGGACCTGTGCCGCTGCCCACCGAGAAGAACGTTTACTGCGTGATCCGTTCGCCGCACAAGTACAAGGACTCGCGCGAGCACTTCGAGATGCGCACGCACAAGCGTCTGATCGACATCCTCGACCCGACGCCGAAGACGGTGGACGCGCTCATGCGCATCGACCTTCCGGCGAGCGTCGACGTCAACATCCAGTAAGCGTTGGTCGAGCGGCGGAGATAGAGACTCATGTCTGACAGGCAAGTGAAGGGCATTCTGGGCACCAAGCTCGGCATGACCCAGGTCTTCGACGAGAACAACCGGGTCATCCCGGTGACCGTCGTCAAGGCCGGGCCGAACGTGGTGACCCAGGTGCGCAACAAGGAAAAGGACGGCTACTCGGCCGTGCAGTTGGCCTTCGGTGCCATCGACCCGCGCCGGGTCAACAAGCCGGAGACCGGGCACTTCGAGAAGGCCGGTGTGACGCCGCGGCGCTACCTCGCCGAGCTCCGCACCGCCGACGCGGACGCCTACGAAGTCGGCCAGGAGATCACCGCCGAGGTGTTCTCCGACGGTGCGGTCGTGGACGTCACCGGTACGACCAAGGGCAAGGGCTACGCGGGTGTCATGAAGCGCCACGGCTTCCGCGGCCAGGGCGCCAGCCACGGTAACCAGGCCACGCACCGTGCTCCCGGTTCGATCGGCGGCGCCTCCACCCCGGGCCGTGTGTTCAAGGGCATGCGCATGGCGGGACGCATGGGTAGCGACCGCGTGACCACGCAGGGCCTGACCGTCCACTCGGTGCGTGCCGACGACGGCCTCCTGCTCATCAAGGGCGCGGTCCCCGGCCCCAAGGGCGGCCTGGTGTTCGTGCGTAGCGCCGCGAAGGGTGGTGTGACCGAATGACCGCGACGATCGAGCTGAAGACTCCCGCAGGTGAGGCTCAGGGGACCGTCGAGCTGCCGGGCGAGATCTTCGACGTGCAGGCGAACATCGCGCTGATGCACCAGGTCGTTGTGGCCCAGATGGCGGCCGCTCGCCAGGGCACGCACGACACGAAGACCCGCGGTGAGGTCCGCGGCGGTGGCCGCAAGCCGTACCGCCAGAAGGGCACCGGCCGCGCCCGTCAGGGCTCGGTCCGTGCGCCGCAGTTCGCCGGTGGTGGCACCGTTCACGGCCCCACGCCGAGGGACTACACGCAGCGCACCCCCAAGAAGATGAAGGCCGCCGCCCTGCGTGGCGCCCTCTCCGACCGCGCTCGCGCCGGCCAGGTGCACGTCATCACCGAGCTGGTGACCGGCGAGAAGCCGTCGACGAAGGCTGCCAAGGCGGCCATCGCGGCGGTCACCCAGGCCAAGCGGGTGCTCGTGGTGCTGCAGCGCGACGACGAGGTGGGCACGTACTCGTTGCGGAACCTGCCGAACGTGCATCTGATCACGCCCGACCAGCTCAACACCTACGACGTGCTGGTCAACGACGACGTGGTGTTCACGAAGGCCGCGTTCGACGCGTTCCTCGCCGGTCCGGCGAAGGGCAACCGCGCCTCGGCCGCGTCGTCGAGCGAGGCTGAAGGGAGTGACGAGCAGTGAGCTCCGTGGCGATCCCCGACCCGCGCGACATCCTGATCGCGCCGGTGATCTCCGAGAAGTCCTACGGGCTGCTCGACGACCACAAGTACACGTTCCTGGTTCGCCCGGACGCCAACAAGACCGAGATCAAGATCGCGGTCGAGAAGGTCTTCGGGGTGAAGGTGATCAGCGTGAACACGCTGAACCGGCCCGGTAAGCGCAAGCGCACTCGCTACGGCTACGGCAAGCGCAAGGACACCAAGCGCGCCATCGTGACGCTGTCGGCCGAGAGCAAGCCGATCGAGATCTTCGGCGGACCAGCCGCATAAGGGACTGAGACGACATGGGCATCCGCAAGTACAAGCCAACGACTCCGGGCCGCCGGGGTTCCTCGGTCGCCGACTTTGCCGAGATCACGCGGTCGGAGCCTGAGAAGTCGCTGCTGAAGCCGTTGCACGGCCGCGGTGGTCGCAACTCGGGCGGTCGGATCACCACCCGCCACAAGGGTGGCGGTCACAAGCGTGCGTACCGGGTCATCGACTTCCGGCGCAACGACAAGGACGGCGTGCCGGCCAAGGTCGCGCACATCGAGTACGACCCGAACCGCAGTGCTCGCATCGCGCTCCTGCACTACGCCGACGGCGAGAAGCGCTACATCATCGCGCCGGACAAGCTGAAGCAGGGCGACCGCGTCGAGAACGGCCCGAAGGCCGACATCAAGCCCGGCAACAACCTGCCGCTGCGCAACATCCCCGTCGGTACGGTCGTGCACGCGATCGAGCTCCGCCCCGGTGGCGGAGCCAAGATCGCGCGCTCCGCCGGCGTGCGTGTGCAGCTCGTCGCCAAGGAAGGTCCGTACGCCCAGCTGCGGATGCCCTCGGGCGAGATCCGCAACGTGGACGTGCGCAACCGCGCCACGGTCGGCGAGGTCGGCAACTCCGAGCACGCGAACATCAACTGGGGCAAGGCGGGCCGCAACCGCTGGCGCGGCAAGCGCCCGACGGTTCGTGGTGTGGTCATGAACCCGGTGGACCACCCCCACGGTGGTGGTGAAGGTCGCACCTCGGGTGGTCGTCACCCGGTCAACCCGAACGGTAAGCCCGAGGGCCGGACTCGTCGTCGTAAGCCGAGCGACCAGTTGATCGTCCGCCGCAGGCGCACCGGCAAGAAGCGCTGAGTAGGGAGGTAGCCACAGATGCCACGTAGCCTGAAGAAGGGCCCGTTCGTGGACGACCACCTGCTCAAGAAGGTGGACGCGCTCAACGAGTCGGGCAAGAAGACTGTCATCAAGACCTGGTCTCGCAGGTCCACGATCACCCCGGACATGCTGGGTCACACCATCGCGGTGCACGACGGCCGCAAGCACGTCCCGGTGTTCGTCACCGAGGCGATGGTCGGGCACAAGTTGGGCGAGTTCGCCCCGACGCGGACCTTCAAGGGCCACGTCAAGGATGACCGCAAGTCGCGCCGCCGCTGAGCGCGCACCGAGAAGGGGAAGCAGCGATGAACGCGCGTAATGACGCGGTGGTCGAGGCAGAGGAGCTGCCTACGGCCTTCGCGCGAGCTCGCTTCGTCCGGGACTCGCCGACCAAGGTGCGCCGGGTGATCGAGCTGATCAAGGGCCGTAACGCGAACGAGGCGCTCGCCGTGCTCCGGTTCGCGCCGCAGACGGCCAGCGACTCCGTGGCCAAGGTGCTCGCGAGCGCCATGGCCAACGCGGAGAACAACCTCGACCTGGACCCCGACACGCTCTGGGTCAAGAACGCCTACGCCGACGAGGGCCCGACTCTCAAGCGCATCCGCCCGCGGGCGCAGGGACGTGCGTACCGGATCCGCAAGCGGACCAGCCACATCACCGTGGAGGTCGAGTCGCGTCCCGCCGACCAGGCGAAGTCGAAGAGCAAGAAGAAGGCAGGTGGCCGGTAGTGGGCCAGAAGATCAACCCGCACGGCTTCCGGCTCGGGATCACCACGGACTGGAAGTCCCGCTGGTACGCGGACAAGCAGTACTCGGAGTACGTCGCCGAGGACGTCAAGATCCGTAAGCTCCTGTCCACCGGTATGGAGCGCGCGGGCATCTCCAAGGTCGAGATCGAGCGCACCCGCGACCGGGTTCGGGTCGACATCCACACCGCGCGTCCGGGCATCGTCATCGGTCGTCGGGGTGCCGAGGCCGACCGCATCCGGGGCGCGCTGGAGAAGCTCACCGGCAAGCAGGTGCAGCTGAACATCCTCGAGGTGAAGAACTCCGAGGCCGATGCTCAGCTCGTCGCCCAGGGCATCGCCGAGCAGCTCTCCAACCGTGTGGCGTTCCGTCGCGCGATGCGCAAGGCCATCCAGACCTCGATGCGCTCGCCGCAGGTCAAGGGCATCCGCGTGCAGTGCAGCGGTCGTCTCGGCGGTGCAGAGATGTCCCGTTCCGAGCACTACCGCGATGGTCGCGTCCCGCTGCACACGCTGCGCGCCGACATCGACTACGGCTTCTTCGAGGCCCGCACGACGTTCGGCCGCATCGGCGTGAAGGTGTGGATCTACAAGGGTGACCTCATCGGTGGCCTGAAGGCGAAGCAGGAGCGGGAGGCGGCTGCGGCCGCCGAGCGCGCGCCGCGTCGCGAGCGTCCGTCGCGCCGACGTTCCGGCAACGCGCCGTCCTCGAACGAGTCGAGCCGGGCCTCGGCGCCGCAGGGTGGAGCGAAGAGCGACACCGACACTGCGGCCAGCCAGGCCCCGCAGGTGGCGGCGACGGACGCCACAGAGAAAACGGAGGGCTGAGGCGTGCTCATCCCACGCAAGGTCAAGTACCGCAAGCAGCACTCGCCGAAGCGTTCCGGCGCCGCCAAGGGCGGTACCAAGGTGACGTTCGGTGAGTTCGGCATCCAGGCGCTCGAGCACGGCTACGTGACCAACCGGCAGATCGAGTCCGCTCGTATTGCCATGACCAGGCACATCAAGCGTGGCGGCAAGATCTGGATCAACATCTTCCCGGATCGTCCGCTGACGAAGAAGCCTGCTGAAACCCGCATGGGTTCCGGTAAGGGTTCGCCGGAGTGGTGGATCGCCAACGTGAAGCCGGGTCGGGTCATGTTCGAGATGAGCTTCCCGAACGAGGCTGTGGCGCGCGAGGCCATGCGTCGCGCGATGCACAAGCTGCCGATGAAGTGCAGGATCGTGACTCGTGAAGGTGGTGAGTTCTGATGGCGAAGGCCGGAGGAGTGGCGGCGTCAGAACTTCGTGAGCTCACTGCTGAGGAGCTCGTGCTGCGCCTGAAGGAGTCCAAGGAGGAGCTGTTCAACCTCCGGTTCCAGATGGCGACCGGGCAGCTCGACAACAACCGCAGGCTGCGCACGGTGCGCGCGGACATCGCCCGCATCTACACCGTGATGCGGGAGCGGGAGCTCGGACTGTCCGTCTCCCCCGAGGAGAACGAGAGTGAGGGTGCCGCATGACGGAGGCGGTGCAGAACAAGGACTCCGGTCGTAACTACCGGAAGGTCCGCGAGGGACTGGTCGTGTCCGACAAGATGGACAAGACGATCGTCGTGGAGCTCGAAGACCGGAAGAAGCACCCGCTGTACGGCAAGGTCCTGCGCAGCACCAAGAAGGTGAAGGCGCACGACGAGCAGAACACCGCCGGCGTGGGTGACCGGGTCCTGCTCATGGAGACCCGACCGCTGTCGGCCACCAAGCGGTGGCGGCTCGTCGAGATCCGCGAGAAGGCCAAGTAATCAGGGGCTGGGCAACAGCCCCCTTCGTTCCGCCAGGCTCGGCTCTGCCGAGAACCGGCGCGACATACAGGAGTTGACGTGATCCAGCAGGAGTCGCGACTGCGAGTCGCCGACAACACGGGTGCCAAGGAGATCCTGACCATCCGGGTGCTCGGTGGCTCGGGGCGGCGCTACGCGGGCATCGGTGACATCATCGTCGCCACCGTCAAGGACGCCATCCCGGGCGCCAACGTGAAGCGTGGTGACATCGTCAAGGCCGTGATTGTCAGGACCGCGAAGGAGAAGCGTCGCCCCGACGGCTCCTACATTCGGTTCGACGAGAACGCCGCGGTGCTCATCAAGAACGACAACGAACCGCGAGGCACACGCATCTTCGGGCCGGTTGGCCGTGAGCTGCGCGACCGGAAGTTCATGAAGATCATCTCGCTTGCGCCGGAGGTGCTCTGAATGAAGGTCAAGAAGGGCGACACGGTCCTCGTCATCGCTGGCAAGGACAAGGGTGCCAAGGGCAAGGTCATCAAGGCTTACCCCGAGCGCGAGCGGATTCTGGTCGAGGGTGTCAACCGGATCAAGAAGCACACCCGGATCACCCAGACGCAGCGCGGCGCCCAGTCCGGCGGGATCGTCACCCAGGAGGCTCCCATCCACGTGTCGAACGTGATGGTCGTCGACTCCGACGGCAAGCCGACCCGGGTGGGCTACCGCTTCGGCGAGGACGGCAAGAAGGTTCGTATCTCGCGTAGGACGGGCAAGGACATCTGATGACGACCGCAGAGAAGACGTACCCGACACCGCGGTTGAAGAGCCGGTACCGCGAAGAGGTCGCCGGCCAGCTGCGCGAGGAGTTCGGCTACACCAACCCGCACCAGATTCCCGGTGTGGTCAAGGTCGTGGTGAACATGGGCGTCGGTGACGCCGCTCGCGACAGCAAGCTGATCGAGGGCGCGATCCGCGACCTCGCCACCATCACGGGCCAGAAGCCCGAGGTGCGCCGCGCACGCAAGTCCATCGCGCAGTTCAAGCTGCGTGAGGGCCAGCCCATCGGCGCCCGCGTGACGCTCCGTGGTGACCGCATGTGGGAGTTCATGGACCGGCTGCTGACCATCGCGTTGCCGCGTATCCGCGACTTCCGCGGACTGTCGGGCAAGCAGTTCGACGGCAACGGCAACTACACGTTCGGTCTCACCGAGCAGTCGATGTTCCACGAGATCAACCCTGACTCCATCGACCGCCCGCGCGGCATGGACGTCACGGTTGTGACCAGTGCCAACACCGACGACGAGGGTCGCTCGTTGCTGCGCAAGCTCGGTTTCCCCTTCAAGGAGGCGTGATCAGATGGCCAAGAAAGCTCTGATCGCCAAGGCTGCTCGCAAGCCCAAGTTCGGGGTGCGCGCCTACACCCGCTGCCAGCGTTGCGGACGTCCTCGTTCGGTGTACCGCAAGTTCGGCCTGTGCCGGATCTGCCTGCGGGAGATGGCGCACGCGGGGCAGCTCCCTGGCGTGAACAAGTCGAGCTGGTGAAGGCTCTTTGACGTCCCCTGCTCCGCGCAGGGACCCATCCACTTCGCCACAGGCCCCGAACCGGGGAACCAGGGCGAGAAAGGTTGACAGGTCACCATGACGATGACCGACCCGATCGCAGACTTCCTGACACGTCTGCGTAACGCGAACTCGGCGTACCACGACGCTGTCGTGCTGCCGCACTCGAAGATCAAGGCGAACATCGCCGAGATCCTCAAGCGCGAGGGCTACATCTCCGACTACCGCACCGAGCCGGGTGAGAAGCACAAGAACCTGGTTGTGGAGCTGAAGTACGGCCCGAACCGTGAGCGGAGCATCGCCGGTCTCCGGCGCGTGTCCAAGCCCGGTCTGCGGGTCTACGCGAAATCGACCAACCTGCCCAGCGTTCTGGGTGGCCTCGGCGTGGCGATCATCTCGACGTCGTCCGGCCTCCAGACCGACAGGCAGTGCAAGCGCAACGGCGTGGGCGGCGAAGTCCTCGCCTACGTTTGGTGAGGAAGGGGGACTGGCATGTCACGCATCGGTAAGCTGCCGATCACCGTCCCCTCCGGGGTCGATGTGACCATCGACGGGCAGCACATCTCGGTCAAGGGCCCGAAGGGCACGCTCGAGCACCAGGTCGCCGAGCCGATCACCGTCGAGCGCGGTGAAGACGGCTCGCTGCTGGTGAAGCGCCCCGACGACGAGCGGGAAAGCCGCGCGCTGCACGGTCTCACCAGGACCCTGGTGCAGAACCTGGTCGTCGGTGTGACGCAGGGCTACGAGAAGCGGATGGAGATCCACGGAGTCGGTTACCGCGTGCAGGCCAAGGGATCGGACCTCGAGTTCGCCCTCGGCTTCAGCCACCCGGTGCTGATCAAGGCTCCGGAGGGCATCACCTTCAAGGTGGAGAGCCCGACCAAGTTCTCCGTGTCCGGCATCGACAAGCAGAAGGTCGGCCAGACCGCGGCGGTCATCCGGCGTCTGCGTCGCCCGGACCCGTACAAGGGCAAGGGCCTGCGCTACGAGGGCGAGCGCATTCGCCGCAAGGTCGGGAAGACGGGTAAGTGATCATGAGCGAAACGGTTACGAAGCGCAAGCCGATCGGCAAGGACGTCTCCACCCGTCGCCGTGCTGGCAAGATCCGTCGACACAACCGGCTGCGCAAGAAGATCCACGGCACCGCGGCGCGTCCGCGGATGTCGGTGAAGCGTTCCTCGCGGCACATCGTCGTTCAGCTGATCGACGACATCGCGGGGCACACGCTGGCCTCTGCGTCCAGCCTGGAGGCGGACGTTCAGGCCGTCGAGGGCGACAAGAAGGCCAAGGCTGCCAAGGTCGGCGAGTTGGTCGCGGCCCGCGCCAAGGCGGCGGGCATCTCCAAGGTGGTGTTCGACCGGGGCGGCAACGCCTACCACGGTCGGATCGCCTCCCTGGCCGACGCCGCCCGAGAGGGCGGGTTGGAGTTCTGACATGAGCAAGATTCTCGAGAACGGAAGGAACGCCTGATGCCGGGACGTACGCGGCAATCCGGCGGCCAGGGCGGGCCCGGCGACCGCGAGCGCGGCGGCCGGGACCGCAGGGACCGTCGTGACGGTGGCCGTGGCGGGGCGGCCCAGGACAAGACCCCGCACCTCGAGCGCGTCGTAGCGATCAACCGCGTGGCCAAGGTCGTCAAGGGTGGTCGTCGCTTCAGCTTCACCGCGCTGGTGGTCGTCGGTGACGGCGACGGCCAGGTCGGTGTCGGCTACGGCAAGGCCAAGGAAGTTCCCGCGGCCATCGCCAAGGGCGTCGAGGAGGCGAAGAAGAACTTCTTCCGCGTTCCTCGGATCGCCGGCACCATCCCGCACCCCGTGCAGGGTGAGGAGGCCGCCGGTGTCGTGCTGCTCCGCCCGGCCAGCGCCGGTACCGGTGTGATCGCCGGTGGCGCCGTCCGTGCCGTGCTGGAGTGCGCCGGCATCCAGGACGTGTTGTCGAAGTCGCTCGGCAGCGACAACGCGATCAACATCGTGCACGCGACCGTGCGGGCTCTGAAGGACCTCCAGCGTCCCGAGGAGGTTGCCGCTCGCCGTGGTCTGCCGCTCGAGGACGTGGCCCCGGCCCGGATGCTGCGTCAGCGCGCGGGGCAGGGGGTCTGACATGGCTCAGCTGAAGATCACCCAGTTGAAGAGCACGATCGGGACCAAGCAGAACCACCGGGCGTCGCTCCGTACCCTCGGTCTGCGCAAGATCCGGCAGTCCGTGGTTCGTGAGGACACGCCGCAGGTGCGTGGCCTCATCCACACGGTCCGGCACCTGGTGACCGTGGAGGAGGTCAAGTAATGGCCATCAAGATCCACCACCTGAAGCCTGCCGCCGGCGCGAAGCGCGAGAAGATCCGCGTCGGTCGCGGTGAGGGCTCGAAGGGCAAGACGGCGGGTCGCGGTACGAAGGGCACGAAGGCCCGGAAGAACGTGCCTGCCGGCTTCGAAGGTGGGCAGATGCCCATCCACATGCGGCTGCCCAAGCTGCGTGGCTTCAAGAACCGGTTCCGCACCGAGTACCAGGCGATCAACGTGGGCGACCTCGCTCGCGTGTTCCCCGAGGGCGGAACGGTCGGCAAGGACGAGCTGGTTGCCTCTGGACTGGTCCACAAGAGTGAACTTGTGAAGGTCCTCGGCAACGGTGACGTGGAGGGCGTGAAGCTCGACGTCACGGCCGACGCGTTCTCGAAGTCCGCGAAGGAGAAGATCGAGGCGGCGGGCGGCTCCGCCACCACGCTCTGAGGTCGACTCCGCGCAACGCGATCCGACAAGGCCCGCCGGACCAGCACAGTGGACCGGCGGGCCTTGTCACGTGTGCTCCGAGGCGCGCCGACCGCGTTCTGCCCGCTGAACGCGGTGGCGGTTCGCCCCGCTCCACCCGGGACAGTGGGCCGGCAGGCTCGGGCGATCCACCTTTCGTCTTCGGGTTCGTCGACTTTCGTCGTGTCTCGCGTCTGCCTGTGGCGTGGGAATCATGCACTAGATGCGGCATCCCTTGGCGATGCTGTTAAAGTCGAACCCACGCTTGGGCCGTTGTGTCTCGAGCGTGTCTGGCTTGCCGCCAGTGACGAAGTGTCCAGCCGGTCCAATGCCGGCCAAAGCCGTTCGTCGGTTCGCCGACGACGCCGAGGAGGTCCCCCGCGTGCTCAGCGCCTTCCGCTCGGCTCTCGCGACGCCGGACCTGCGCAAGAAGATCCTGTTCACGCTGATGATCGTGGCCGTGTACCGGATCGGTGCGGTCACGCCGGCGCCCGGGGTCTCCTATCCGAACGTGCAGGCATGCCAGGCGCAGGTCGAGGATCAGAACGTGTTCTCGCTGCTGAACCTGTTCAGCGGTGGCGCGCTCCTACAGCTTTCGATCTTCGCCACGGGCATCATGCCTTACATCACGGCGAGCATCATCGTGCAGCTCCTGACCGTGGTGATCCCGCGGTTCGAGGAGCTCAAGCGCGAGGGGCAGGCCGGTCAGGGCAAGCTCACGCAGTACACGCGGTACCTCACTATCGCTCTGGCGATCCTGCAGGCCACGGGTGTCGTGGCGCTCGCCGACCGCGGTCAGCTGTTCGGCAACTGCGACCAGCCGGTGCTGCCTGACAACAGCGTCTACAGCCTGGCGCTGACGGTTCTGACGATGACCGCGGGCACCGCCGTCATGATGTGGCTCGGCGAGCTCATCACCGAGCGCGGCGTCGGCAACGGCATGTCGCTGCTCATCTTCCTGAACATCGCCGCGCAGATCCCCGCCGAGGGCGGCAACATCCTGAGCAACCAGGGTGGCCTGACCTTCTTCTTCATCTGCGTGCTCGCGCTGGCGATCATCGCGAGCGTCATCTTCGTCGAGCAGGGGCAGCGTCGAATCCCGGTCCAGTACGCGAAGCGGATGATCGGGCGCCGGATGTACGGCGGCACGTCGACCTACCTGCCGATCAAGGTGAACCAGGCCGGTGTCATCCCGGTCATCTTCGCCTCGTCGCTGCTGTATCTGCCCGACCTTCTCGGGCAGCTCATCGGCGACCCGAACCAGGCGTCCGGTTGGCAGCGGTTCCTGCAGAACTACGTCACGAACCAGTCGCACGTCGTGCACATCGCGCTGTACTTCGCGATGATCATCTTCTTCACGTACTTCTACATCACGATCACGTTCAACGTGGACGACCGTGCTGAGGAGATGAAGAAGTTCGGTGGGTTCATCCCGGGTATCCGTCCGGGCCGGCCCACTGCCGAGTACCTCGGGTTCGTGCTCAGCAGGATCACCCTGCCGGGGTCGATCTACCTCGGTATCGTGGCGATCCTGCCCAACTTCTTCCTGTCAGTCACCGGCGAAGGGAACAACCAGAACTTCCCCTTCGGCGGAACAGCTGTGCTGATCATGGTCGGTGTCGGGCTCGACACCGTGAAGCAGATCGAAAGCCAGCTGATGCAGCGTAACTACGAAGGGTTCCTCCGATGACGCGTGTACTACTCGTCGGCCCGCCCGGGGCAGGTAAAGGCACACAGGCGGCGGAGCTGTCGAAGCGACTCGGGATCCCTCACATCTCGACGGGCGACCTTTTCCGCAAGCACGTCGGAGAGGAGACGCCCCTCGGTCGGGAAGCGAAGCGGTACCTCGACTCGGGTGAGCTCGTTCCGGACAGCGTGACCAACGAGATGGTCCGCGAGCGCCTGGCGGAGCCGGACGCCAAGGCCGGTTTCCTGCTCGACGGTTTCCCGCGTACCACCAAGCAGGCCGACGTCCTGGCGGACATGCTCAAGGGCAACGAGCAGTCGCTCGACGCCGTCATCGAGCTCAAGGTGCCGGAGGACGTGCTCGTGGAGCGGCTGCTCGGTCGCGGCCGCAGCGACGACACCGAGGACGTCATCCGTCGTCGGCAGCAGGTGTACCGCTCGGAGACGGCCCCGTTGTTGGAGTACTACGCCGACATCCTCGTCACCGTGGATGGTGTCGGCGGCGTCGACGAGGTGGCCGCCAGGGTGCTCGACGCGCTGAAGAAGCGTTCCTGAGTCCGGCGCTGTCTGTGTTCGGAATGTTTCGACGTCGGCGAATGATCGAGATCAAGACCTCCGGTGAGCTGGAGGCGATGCGAGCCGCCGGCCTTCTGGTCGCGCGCACTCTGCGTGCTGTGACGGAGGCTGCGCGGCCCGGCGTGAGCACCGGAGAACTGGACGAGCTGGCCGAGCAGGTTATTCGGGACGCCGGGGCGGTGCCCTCGTTCAAGGGCTACCACGGTTTCCCGGCGTCCATCTGCGCGTCGGTGAACGAGCAGATCGTGCATGGCATCCCGTCCCGCGACACCGTGCTGGAGGACGGAGATCTGCTCTCCGTCGACTGCGGCGCCATCCTCGACGGGTGGCACGGCGACTCGGCGGTCACCATCGAGGTGGGCGACGTGTCCGAGCGCGACCGGCTGCTGTCCGAGGCCACGCGACTCGCGATGCTGGCAGGCATCGAGGCGGTGTCGCCCCGCGGCCGCCTGACCGACATCTCGCACGCCATCGAGTCCAAGGCTCGTGAGGTCGGCAAGAAGCACGGTGTCGAGTACGGCATGGTCGTCGAGTACGGCGGTCACGGCATCGGGCGCGAGATGCACATGGAGCCGTTCCTCCCCAACGTCGGCAAGCCCGGGAAGGGCCCGAAGCTCGCGGTCGGCATGGCGCTGGCGATCGAGCCGATGCTGACGGGCGGGTCCGCCGAGACGGTGGAACTGGAAGACGGTTGGACGGTCGTCACCGACGACGGCGCCAAGGCCGCGCACTGGGAGCACACGGTCGCCATCACCGAAGACGGTCCGTGGGTGCTCACCGCGCCCGAGTCCGACGACGTTTAGCGGGCGGAACGCGGTCCCGGGCGACCCGGCGTGGTGCCACGACCGCGTTCTGCGGGCTAATCGCGGTGAGTAGCCGCCCAACGCGCCCCCGTGACGTCTCCTACTGTTGGGGCGGGCCCCGTGGTCGGGCTTGACAATCGTTGCGTACACTGTCTAGTCGGCGTGCTCATCACGTCGGCTCTAACGTGCTTTTCTGGCTCAGTTGGGGTCGAGGTGACGTGTGTGCCACCCAGGCAAGCACTCTAACGCTCAAACCGATCACGAAACGCGGAGTACATGGCGAAGAAGGACGGGGCCATCGAGGTCGAGGGCCGCGTAATCGAGCCGCTTCCCAACGCGATGTTTCGCGTCGAGTTGGAGAACGGCCACAAGGTCCTGGCACACATCAGTGGGAAGATGCGGCAGCACTACATCCGCATCCTGCCCGAGGACAGGGTTGTCGTGGAGCTCTCGCCCTACGACTTGTCCCGTGGTCGCATCGTCTATCGCTACAAGTGATCACGGCGAGCGTGGTGGGAGGCGACTCCCGCCAGGGGGCGCGCAGCAACTCAGCACGAGCAGGAGAGCAGGAGACGTGAAGGTCAAGCCGAGCGTCAAGAAGATCTGCGACAAGTGCCAGATCGTCCGTCGTCACGGGCGCATCATGGTCATCTGCGACAACCTGCGCCACAAGCAGCGCCAGGGCTGATCGCGGCCGTCGTCAGAGCTCTGACAGGACGCAGAACCTCCCCGCGCCTGCCGGGTCGGTGACGATCCGGTTCACCCTCGGAGCTTCGGGCCGAGGCCGGGATACCGTCCGTGAAAGCGGGCGGGTGACGGCGAGTCGTCCCGGGACGGGCAGGGAGCAGACCCGAAGAACGATGCAACGAAGGAGCGCAACCGCTAATGGCACGACTCGCTGGCGTTGATCTCCCCCGCGAAAAGCGGATGGAGATCGCGCTGACTTACATCTACGGCATCGGCCGTACTCGCTCGAGGGAGATCCTCGCGGCGACGCAGGTCAACGCCGACACCCGTGTGAAGGACCTGAACGACGACGAACTCGCCAAGCTGAGGGAGTTCATCGAGGAGAACTTCAAGGTCGAGGGTGACCTCCGGCGTGAGGTGAACGCCGACATCCGTCGGAAGATCGAGATCGGGTGCTACGAGGGTCTTCGTTGGCGCCGCGGGCTGCCCGTGCGCGGCCAGCGCACCAAGACCAACGCCCGTACCCGCAAGGGCCCGAAGAAGACGGTCGCCGGCAAGAAGAAGGCGGGCAAGAAGTGAGTGCCAGCGGCAGTCGAGTCCGGGCGGGCGCGGTTCTGCGCCGCGGCTCGGGTCCGATGTCGCCGAAGGCCCTCTACGCCCGCCCGATGGCGCTGCGCCAGCTGTACACCGACGCCGGCACCTTGATGCGGCGCGGGCAGCGTGAAGCCGCGGCAGCTCACCAGCAGAACTCGCGCTAAGAGGAGAACCACCCGACCATGCCACCGAAGTCTCGTACGTCGGGGACCAAGAAGGTCCGGCGTAAGGAAAAGAAGAACGTCGTTCACGGGCACGCCCACATCAAGAGCACGTTCAACAACACGATCGTTTCGATCACCGACCCCAACGGTGCGGTGATCTCGTGGGCGTCCTCGGGCCACGTCGGCTTCAAGGGCTCCCGCAAGTCGACGCCGTTCGCCGCCCAGATGGCTGCCGAGAACGCCGCCCGCAAGGCCGCCGAGCACGGCATGAAGAAGGTCGACGTGTTCGTCAAGGGCCCGGGCTCCGGTCGTGAGACGGCGATTCGTTCGCTGCAGGCCGCGGGTCTCGAGGTCGGCACCATCCAGGACGTGACCCCGCAGCCGCACAACGGCTGCCGCCCTCCGAAGCGGCGCCGGGTCTGAGGAACGGGGAGGAGTAAGGACTTATGGCTCGATACACCGGCCCCGCGACTCGTGTCTCGCGTCGGCTCAAGGTTGACCTGGTCGGCAACGACAAGGCGTTCGAACGTCGCCCCTACCCGCCCGGCCAGCACGGCCGCGGTCGGATCAAGGAGAGCGAATACCTGCTGCAGCTGCAGGAGAAGCAGAAGGCGCGCCACACCTACGGCATCCTCGAGCGTCAGTTCCGGCGCTACTACGAGGAAGCGGCGCGGCGTACCGGCAAGACCGGTGAGAACCTGCTGCAGCTGCTGGAGTCGCGGCTCGACAACGTCGTGTACCGCGCTGGTCTCGCGCGTACGCGTCGTCAGGCCCGTCAGCTCGTGAGCCACGGCCACTTCATCGTGAACGGCCAGAAGGTGAACATCCCGAGCTACCGGGTGTCGAAGTTCGACATCATCGATGTTCGGCCGAAGTCGCTGAAGACGCTGCCTTTCGTGGCGGCGAAGGAAGCGCTGGGTGAGCGGCCCGTGCCCGCGTGGCTGCAGGTCGTTCCCTCGAACCTGCGGGTTCTCGTGCACCAGCTCCCGGAGCGGGCTCAGATCGAGGTCCCGATCCAGGAACAGCTGATCGTCGAGTTCTACTCGAAGAAGTGATCCCGTTCCCGGCTCTGTCCGGGATCGGGCCGGCGGCGGCGCCCGGAGTGCGCCGCCGCTACGCCACACCTCTCGGCGTCATATGGCGGGCGCCGGCAGGAAAGGAAGAAGAACAGTGCTGATTTCCCAGCGGCCGACTCTCGGCGAGGAGACGGTCAACGAGACGCGCTCTCGGTTCACCATCGAGCCGCTCGAGCCCGGTTTCGGTTACACCTTGGGCAACTCGCTTCGGCGTACCTTGCTGTCGTCGATCCCGGGTGCCGCGGTCACGAGCATCCGCATCGACGGCGTGCTGCACGAGTTCACCACCGTTCCCGGGGTGAAGGAAGACGTCACCGAGATCATCCTGAACCTCAAGGAGCTCGTCGTCTCCTCCGAGGAGGACGAGCCCGTCACGATGTACCTGCGCAAGCAGGGCCCGGGTGAGGTCACCGCGGCCGACATCGTGCCGCCGTCGGGTGTCACCGTGCACAACCCGGATCTGCACATCGCGTCGCTGAACGGCAAGGGCAAGCTCGAGATCGAGCTGGTCGTCGAGCGCGGCCGCGGGTACGTGCCCGCGCTGCAGAACAAGCAGGCCGGCGCGGAGATCGGTCGTATCCCGATCGACTCCATTTACTCGCCGGTGCTCAAGGTGACGTACAAGGTCGAGGCCACTCGTGTCGAGCAGCGCACCGACTTCGACAAGCTCGTGCTCGACGTCGAGACCAAGCCGTCGATCACCCCGCGGGACGCCGTCGCGTCGGCCGGCAAGACGCTGGTCGAGCTTTTCGGTCTCGCCCGCGAGCTGAACGTCGACGCCGAGGGCATCGAGATCGGGCCGTCGCCGCAGGAGGCGGACACCATCGCCGCCTACGCGATGCCCATCGAGGATCTCGACCTCACGGTGCGGTCGTACAACTGCCTCAAGCGCGAGGGGATTCACACCGTTGGCGAGCTGGTTTCGCGTAGCGAGGCGGACCTGCTCGACATCCGGAACTTCGGTGCGAAGTCGATCGACGAGGTCAAGATGAAGCTCGTCGGCCTCGGCTTGACGCTGAAGGACAGCCCGCCCGGATTCGACCCCACGGCCGCCGCCTCCACGTACGAGGGCAGCACCGAGACCTGGGGCGCGGAGCCGGCGTCGCCGGGCATCCCGGACACTGGCCACGACGACGGCCAGGACTACGCAGAGACGGAGCAGCTGTAAGTAACCTTGCGGCTGCGCAGCTGAACGAGGAGAACCGATGCCCACCCCGACCAAGGGAACCCGTCTCGGCGGATCGCCTGCGCACGAGCGGTTGATGTTGGCAAACCTGGCGACGTCGTTGTTCGAGCACGGCAAGATCACGACGACCGAGGCCAAGGCCAAGCGCGTGCGTCCGCTCGCCGAAAAGCTGATCACCAAGGCCAAGAAGGGTGATCTGCACAACCGGCGTCAGATCATGCGGGTCGTCCGCAACAAGGACGTCGTGCACAAGCTGATCGCGGAGATCGGGCCTTTCTTCGAGGACCGCAACGGCGGTTATGTCCGCATCACCAAGACGCTGCCGCGTAAGGGCGACAACGCCCAGATGGCGGTCATCGAACTGGTGTCGGAGAAGACCGCTACGGCTGAGGCCGAGGCGGCCCGGAAGACGAAGTTCGCCAAGGACACCGCGGCCGAGAAGCCGGCCGAGGAGCCGAAGGCGGACGAGGCCAAGGCTGAGGCCGAGGCGGCTTCCGCCGAGGACCAGGACGCCGAGGCGCCCGAGTCGGCCACCAAGGACGCCACGGACGAGCCGGCCGAAGGCTCGGACAAGAAGGACGAGTCCTGACCGAGACGAGTTCTCGCAGCGAGCCCGCCATTCCCTCCGGGGAGGGCGGGCTCGCTCGTCTGCGCATCGACCTGGCGTACGACGGCACGGACTTCTCCGGCTGGGCCCGCCAACCAGGCCGCCGCACGGTCCAGGGAGTCCTCGAAGACGCCCTGAGTAAGCAGCCCCCGGGCGCGTCTTTAGCGGGCTCAGTGGTGGTCGCAGGCCGCACTGACGCCGGAGTTCATGCGGCTGGGCAGGTTGTCCACGTGGACGTGACGCGTTTTGCGGGCGAAACGCATTCCAGGACGACGCCGGTCTCCCCGGACGGGTTGCCTGACCTCGACCGTGCGCGCCACCGACTCAACCGCGTTCTGCCTGCTGATGTCCGTGTGCTGCGGGTGTCCCGTGCACCTGCGGGCTTCGATGCCCGCTTTTCGGCCGCGAAACGTCATTACCGTTACCAGGTGTCGGACGCGCCCTGGGGCGTCAGCCCGCTACGGAGGCGCGACACACTGGCGTGGACTCGGCCGCTCGATGTTGAGGCAATGAACGAGGCAGCGTCTCAACTGCTCGGCCTGCACGACTTCGCAGCTTTCTGCAAGAAGCGAGAAGGCGCAACGACCATCCGCGAACTTCTCGAGCTGTCATGGCAGCGAGTGGACGATTACGAGCTGCACATGTCCGTATCAGCTGACGCGTTCTGTCACTCCATGGTCCGTAGCTTGGTCGGTGCGCTCCTTTGGGTTGGTGACGGACGGCGCGCCGTGAACTGGCCTGCGGAAGTACTCAAGAGCCGCGAACGCAGCAGCGTGGTCGCTCCTGCCCACGGCCTCACCCTGGTCAAGGTCGATTACCCTCCTGACGACCAACTCGCGCTGCGTGCTGAGAAGACGAGGGACCTGCGCGATCTGAATGACGTCGAGCGATCTCGTTGAGACTGCGCTTGCCGTACCTCGTCCAGGATGGTGCGGTAGTCACCCCGTAGCTTTTCTGCGGTAACGACGACGAAAGTCCAGCCCTCCGCCATCAGCCGCTTTCGACGTGCTTTGTCGTGACGTATCTGTCGACGTTTGCGATGCCACCTGCCGTCGTACTCGACGGCTGTTTTCGTTTCCTCCAGCACGAGGTCGAGACGGGCTACTTCCCTGCCGGCCTTGGTGACCGAGTATTGGGGGATAGGCCGAAAACCTCCCGCGTTGAGTACGACGCGTAGCTCCGATTCGGGGAGCGACTCCGCGCGTGGATCGACCATGGACAGTGCGGCGCGAGCAAGCCTGATGCCCCGATTCCGAAGTCTCCGCCATGCACGTCGGAGCTGTTCAGGAGAGACGAGGCCGGAGCGGATGAAGGCGTCGAGATCGGGAACCGCAATCCGGAGTCGACGGATCCAGCTGTGGTTGCGAGGCGACAGGCGCAAGGCCAGATCGAGTGCTGCTCTCCGCGGCCGTGCGATGCGCATGCCGTTCCAAGGGCGGGATTCGTTCGGACTTACGGCGGTGCGCCGTACGCTCATTCCTTTGATGGGTCCGAAACGGTGTTCTTCGGGAACCACGATCTCGACCGGATCGTAGGGTTTCGCGAGTTCGACGCCCAGTACCGTTGCCGCTGATCGTCCTGTCAATACGGCTGCGTTCGGCACAATCAAAGCGGCACCGCGACAGCGGAGTTCGTGTGTGACCGGTAAATGGGCCGGTGCGTAGACGTCCTGGAACAGGCGCCGATATCGCGGTCCGCGCAGTTCGGCAGCGGTGACATATCCGTGCTTTCTGGCGACAGACCCGCGGAAAACGTCGTGGGTGTTGACGTGAGTATCCATGGCAGCAGCGTCGCGTGTAGCCCTGACAAGCGGTCCGGGATGCGACGAGTTGTCCACAGGCACGTGACGAGGCGGCCGGTTGTCCACAGGTGCCTTGAAGGTGGTTCGCGCCGTGGACGGTGGTTGTTCTGGTCTGGACAGAACCGAGGGGCGCGTTTAGCCCGCTAAACGCGCCCCTCGGGGAACCCCGTCGTTTCAGTCGCCTCGGCGGATGGGACCCAGGATCTGTTGTTCCTTCGCCGTCGTGACGAGTCGCAGGGGACGCCACAGGTTGCGCCCCAGGGCGACGACCTGGTCGTCCTTCAACGTCGTCAACTGCCGCATCATCTGCGGCGGAAGCCGCCAGATACGTGCCGCGAGCTCCGCCTGGCCGGCGGGGAGGCGCTGCATCAACACCAGGTCGGCGGCGTTCGCCAGTGCCCCGGCCTGAGGGTGCAGGTACGGCAGGACGTACACGGTGGTCTGCCACGCCGACCTCGGCGGGAACAGGTCCTGTGGAGTGGGCCCACCGTCGTGGACGACCAGCAGCGGTGCGTCCTCCGACGGGCGCGGAAGTTCCACAGGAGACAGCCGACGGATCTGAACCAGCGGCGACGGCTGACCGTTCTGCTGTTGCCCCGCGGCGTTGGACAGCACGTGCCACGCTGTCGGCCGCCCCGTCGCGACGACGACCCACGCGCCGACTGCCATGGCACGCATCGCAACCTGCCTCGACAGGTACAGGCCGCCGACGAGCACGATCCTGGTCGGCGCCGCCCGCAGAGCCGACACGGTCAGAGGTTCGCCCTGCAGCCCGGACCCGAGGACGATGCCGCCCCGATCGCCGGAGGGACTCACCGCGTCCAGCAACGCCGGATCGACCACGAACTCGGGCGCCACCCCGATGGCCTTGTTGGCATCGTGTACGCGCGCGCTCATGCGGTGCCTCCAATCGGCAGGGTGGCGGCGAAGCCTGCCGCCTGGCGTCCACGAAGCGGGGTCAGCGTCACGCCCACGCGCTCGGAGAGAGCGCTCAGCCGCTGGTCGCTGGCATCCAGCTCCCGCGGGTTCCGTGCGCTGATCCGCACGACGCCGCGCAGTCCGATGCGGTTCTCCTCGTCGGAGGGCGAGATCGACATCGTGACGGTGGAGGACAGCGCGCGGACACTCGTCAGAGCGTTGAGATTCGTGGTGATCTTGCCCTTCGGCCAGCCCGTGATGGCGTAGCTCGCATGGCCGATCCCGGCCGCCGTCACGCCGGTCCACCGTTCCTGCATGCGTACCCGGCTGTTGGAGCCGGCGACACCGGTGAGTTCCGCAGCCGAGATGCCCGCGCGCAGCAGCTCGTCAGGACTCAGCGGGCGAGTCGGCACACCGTGCGACTCCATCGCATTGCGGACGCGCGACAGCGCCCCGATCAGCGCCCTGTGCGCACCCATGACGCCGCCACCGCGTTCCCGCACGGCCGTGGGGCACCGCTTCGGATCGAGCCGTACGGACACCCACGTGGTACGGCGGGCGGCCGCAGGAAGCGGTCCGAGAACCTCCATGTACGACGCCAACGCCGGCGAGTCGGCGGGCAGCGCCGCGCTCCCGGGATAGCAGTGCCACGTCATCTGGATGGAGTCGAGGACGACACCACGGTCTTCGAGACACGGTGCGAGCGACGACAAGGGAAGACTCGGCGCGCCTCCGGCCTGTGTGATCAACGCCGGGGTGGGTTCGACCAGGAGAACAGCGGTCCACGTGCCGTCGTGATAGGCGAACCCGACCTCCTGGTGCTCGTGGTCCCGGCCCTGCGCCACCACGAGGTCGGGAACCGCGAGGCGCAGGAGACTCACACGGGCGTCGTCGGGGCCGATCACCTTGTCTTCGTCCTGGGCTGCGAGCGCCTCGACCTCGACGCTGGGCTCAGGGGGGACCGCCACTCGGTCGTGCGACCTCAGGGCGTAGCGAGCGGTCAGTCCGGCCCATTGCGTGAACCACTGGCCGCCCCAGCGCAGGAACGCCAGGATCAGCATGACCCCGGCGACACCCATCGCGACGTAGACCAGCGACTGGTTGATCGCGATGAGGATCAGCCCGATCGCCAGGCCGATCTCGAGCAGCACGAGGTTCGCGACCGGGAGCGGCCCGAAGTTGGCGCCGAACATGCGACGCCGGGCAGGAGGCGCCACCTTGGGCGTAGGCGCGGATTCCGGAGGCCGTGGTGCGCCACCCGAGTCGCCGGGACCTCCGGAGCCGCCGGGTCCTCCCGGCCCACCCGGCCCACCCGGTCCTCCGGGGCCGCCTGGGCCTCCCGGACCACCCGGTCCTCCCGGGCGACCCGGCCCGCCGGGGCCGC
>NZ_CM001466.1:3572283-3603557 GCF_000231055.2 Saccharomonospora azurea NA-128
GAAATGCATTTAGGTGCAGCGTCACGTGTTTTCACATCTGGGGTAGAGCTACTGGATGGCCTAGGGGGCTTACCGGCTTACCGAAGTCAACCAAACTCCGAATACAGGTGTGTGAGAGCGTGGCAGTGAGACGGCGGGGGGATAAGCTTCGTCGTCGAGAGGGAAACAGCCCAGAACACCAGCTAAGGCCCCTAAGTGTGTGCTGAGTGGAAGGATGTGGAGTCGCTGAGACAACCAGGAGTTGGCTTGAAGCAGCCATCCTTGAAGAGTGCGTAATAGCTCACTGGTCAAGTGGTTCTGCGCCGACAATGTAGCGGGGCTAAGCACACCGCCGAAGCTGTGTCATTCACACTTGTGATCGGCCCATACTCTTTGGGTGTGGGTCCAGTCGTGTGGATGGGTAGGGGAGCGTCCTGCATCCAGGGAAGCAGCCGGGTGACCGAGTTGTGGAGGGTGTGGGAGTGAGAATGCAGGCATGAGTAGCGAATGCAGAGTGAGAATCTCTGCCGCCGGATGACCAAGGGTTCCTGGGCCAGGTTGTTCCGCCCAGGGTAAGTCGGGACCTAAGGCGAGGCCGACAGGCGTAGTCGATGGACAACGGGTTGATATTCCCGTACCCGCGTGTGTGCGTCCCTGGCGAGGCAGGTGAGACTAACCACCCGCCCTGCGCGTTGCTCCTTCGGGAGTGTGTGTGGGGTGCGTGGGACCTGATCTTGTAGTAGCCAAGCGATGGGGTGACGCAGGAAGGTAGCCCCGCCAGTCAGTGGTGATACTGGTGTAAGCGTGTGGCCCGCCCGATAGGCAAATCCGTCGGGCTGATCTTCGAGATCGAGGGTGAGGCGTGATGCATAGCCGTTGTGGCGAAGTAGGGTGATCCTCTGCTGCCGAGAAAAGCCTCTAGCGAGTGCGCGCGTGGCCCGTACCCCAAACCGACACAGGTGGTCAGGTAGAGAATACCAAGGCGATCGGGTGAACTGTGGTTAAGGAACTCGGCAAATTGCCCCCGTAACTTCGGGAGAAGGGGGGCCAATGCACCTGAAGCTCTTTGCGGGCTAGGGTGGGTTGGCCGCAGAGACCAGCGGAAAGCGACTGTTTATTAAAAACACAGGTCCATGCGAAGACGTAAGTCGATGTATATGGACTGACGCCTGCCCGGTGCTGGAACGTTAAGAGGACCGGTTAACCCCTTTCGGGGGGTGAAGCTGAGAATTTAAGCGCCAGTAAACGGCGGTGGTAACTATAACCATCCTAAGGTAGCGAAATTCCTTGTCGGGTAAGTTCCGACCTGCACGAATGGCGTAACGACTTTCCGGCTGTCTCAACCACAGGCCCGGCGAAATTGCACTACGAGTAAAGATGCTCGTTTCGCGCGGCAGGACGGAAAGACCCCGGGACCTTTACTATAGCTTGGTATTGGTTTTCGGTTCGGCTTGTGTAGGATAGGTGGGAGACTGTGAAGCGGCCACGCCAGTGGTCGTGGAGTCGTCGTTGAAATACCACTCTGGCCGGATTGGGAATCTAACCTCGGACCGTGAGCCGGTTCAGGGACAGTGCCTGGTGGGTAGTTTAACTGGGGCGGTTGCCTCCTAAAGAGTAACGGAGGCGCCCAAAGGTTCCCTCAGCCTGGTTGGCAATCAGGTGTTGAGTGTAAGTGCACAAGGGAGCTTGACTGTGAGACCGACAGGTCGAGCAGGTACGAAAGTAGGGACTAGTGATCCGGCACCTCCTGGTGGAAGGGGTGTCGCTCAACGGATAAAAGGTACCCCGGGGATAACAGGCTGATCTTGCCCAAGAGTCCATATCGACGGCATGGTTTGGCACCTCGATGTCGGCTCGTCGCATCCTGGGGCCGGAGTAGGTCCCAAGGGTTGGGCTGTTCGCCCATTAAAGCGGCACGCGAGCTGGGTTTAGAACGTCGTGAGACAGTTCGGTCCCTATCCGCCGCGCGCGTTGGAGACTTGAGGAAGGCTGTCCCTAGTACGAGAGGACCGGGACGGACGAACCTCTGGTATGCCAGTTGTCACGCCAGTGGCATGGCTGGTTAGCTACGTTCGGAAGGGATAACCGCTGAAGGCATCTAAGCGGGAAGCCTGTTCCAAGATGAGGTCTCCCACCACCTTTGAGTGGGTAAGGCCCCCTAGAGACGATGGGGTTGATAGGCCAGACATGGAAGCGCAGTAATGTGTTTTTGAGTGGACTGGTACTAATCGGCCGAGGGCTTGACCTACAAAGATGCTACGCACCCACTCTGCAACTCTGAAACACCACACCCCGGAAACATGATCCTGGGTTGTTTCACAGTGTTTCGGTGGTTATAGCGGTGGGGACACGCCCGGTCCCATTCCGAACCCGGAAGCTAAGCCCACCAGCGCCGATGGTACTGCACTCGAAGGAGTGTGGGAGAGTAGGACACCGCCGAACAAAACTTGATAGAGAGGGAAAAAGGGGTCCTGGGAGGGCCGGTCGGTCGAGACACTGTTGTTGTCTCCCACCACACCCCCCACGACCCCTTTTCCCATTTGTGGGCCATTGCCGGGTCAGGACATCAGGCCCGCGGCTACCGTGGCGCCCAATTCCCAGCAGGATTCCAGGTCGTCCTTGCTTGGCGCACCGTGCACCACGACCGGTGCGGCGGCGCGGACCCAGCCCAAGCCCGTCGTGACGGTGTCGAGAGATTTCGTGGCGCCCTCCGTGCCCTGATTGCCGTGCACGTAGTAGCCGAAAGGCCGCTTGGTGGTCGAGTCGAGGCACGGGTAGTAGATCGTGTCGAAGAAGTGCTTCAACGCGCCGGACATGTAGCCCAGATTGGCTGGTGTGCCCAGCAGATAGGCGTCGGCGGCGAGCACGTCCGACGCCGTCGCGGACAACGCCGGCTCGCGGACGACCTCGACGCCGGTGATCTCGGGGTCGGTGGCGCCGGAGACGACGGCATCGAGCATGGCCGCGAGATGCGGGGACGGCGTGTGATGGACGATCAACAACCTGGCCACGGTAGTCGAGCGTGCCTGGCTGATTGTGGCGCCGCAAGCGCAGTGCTGTGGAGGTCACCGGACCATCACCGGTGTCCTCCACAGCGCGCTGGACAGAGCCGCTAGGACGAGAGCAGCGCGGCGACGTCCTCACGCAGCGCCGTGAGCTTCTCCATCGCGGCGTCCCGGGCGGTGGCGAGTCCTTCCGGACCCGGTGCCGGCGCGGTGACCTCCAGGTACGCCTTCACCTTCGGCTCCGTTCCGGACAACCTCACGATGACGCGGATCTGGTCGCCGGTGAGTTTCAGGGCGTCGGCTTCCCGCAGTTCCTCCGTCGTGACGGGTACGCCGGCGAGCGTGGTCGGCGGCGTGGTGCGCACCCGCTCCATCACCGCCGCGCGCTCGGCGAGGTCGGCGAACCGCGGCGCCACCTGGCCGGTCACGGAGACACCGTGCGTCGCCATGAGTTCGTCGAGCAGATCGAGCAGAGTACGGCCCTGGCTCTTGGCCTCGGCCGCGACATCGGCGGCGAAGACGGCGGCCGCGATACCGTCCTTGTCCTTCACGAAGTCCGGGTTGACGCAGAGCCCCAGCGCTTCCTCGTAGGCGTAGACGAGACCGTCGCCCGCCCGCATCAACCACTTGAACCCCGTCAGCGTGCGCGCGTGACGGGCGCCCCTCGCACGGGCGACCTCGGCGAGGAGAGACGACGACACGATCGTCGTGGCGACCAGCGGATCGCCATCGTCGGTGCGGGCCAGGAGCCGATCGCCGAGCAACACGCCGGCCTCGTCGCCCGTCACCATGCGCCACGAACCGTCCCGCTCCCGAGCGCCGACGGCGCAGCGGTCGGCGTCCGGATCGAGGGCGACAGCGAGGTCGGCGTCGATGTCCTCGGCCAGGTGCAACAGCAGGTCCGTGGCACCCGGTTCCTCGGGGTTGGGGAACGCCACGGTCGGAAAGCCGGGATCGGGCTCGGCCTGCGCTTCGACGAGGTGCACGTCGGAGAATCCCGCTCGGCGCAGCGCCTCGACGACGACGGGCCCCCCGACACCGTGCAAAGGTGTGACGGCGACCCGCAGCTCCTTCGCACCACTCGTGGCGAGCGTGGCGACGCGGTCCAGGTAGCCGTCGAGGACCTCGTCGTCGAGAGTGCGCGCACCCCGGCCACGCGGCACCGCGACCGCTGCGGGAGCCGACGCGATCTCCGCCTCGATCTCGGAGTCGGCCGGGGGGATGATCTGAATACCGGTGTGGTCGAACACCTTGTAGCCGTTGTCGGCCGGAGGGTTGTGCGACGCGGTGATCTGGATGCCGGCGCAGGCACCGAGACTCAGCGTGGCGTAGGCCAGCACCGGAGTGGGCAGCGGGCGCGGCAACACCCGCACGTCGAATCCGGCGGCGTCGAGGACCTCCGCCGCGGCCTCGGCGAACCGTTCGGACCCGTGGCGGGCGTCGCGGCCCACCACGACCGTGCCCCCGGGACTGCGTTTCGCCAGCCAGGCCGCGAGACCTGCCGTGGTACGGACGACGACCGCGGTGTTCATGCCGTTCGGTCCCGCTCGCACCGGGCCGCGGATTCCCGCGGTGCCGAAGGTGAGCGTGCCGGACATGCGATCGTCCAGTTCGGAGGTGGCGTCGGGATCTCCCGCCATCGCGCGTGCGAGCAGGTTCTGCAGCTCGGCACGCGAGTCGTCGTCGACGTCGTCGGCGATCCAGCGGAATGTCATGTCCCGGAGCTCGGGTGTGAGCCGGGGCGGTTTCTGCTGCATCACGTCATAGTGGCAAGGAGAGCGGCCCGGGGATCCAGCGACCCCCGGGCACGATCATCCGCGCCGTTCCCCGGCGAGTGCACAATGCAGTATTCATTGTGCAGAAATTGACAGCCATCTGGGGAAACAGCGCACTTCTTGTCATATTCCGCCAAGTGTTGCCGACCGTGGACAGTCTTGTTCGTGGACTGCACACGATCGGGTTATTGTCCAACCGTCAATCATTCGACAGATTTTCTGTCGGAGCGGGAATCGCCGCTCGAACTCACTACTCCAGGGACAGCAGGGCACTGCCGCCTGCGTGAAAGGACGAACGATGCTGCAACCGACGGAATTGTCGTGTTTCACCGACGTGCCGATCACGACGGGAGCCACGACCGGGAAATAACCTCGACTCAGGCGCGCGTGGCCAGTTCCCGCAGGAGTGTTCCCATTCGGGTCGCCGACGCCCGGCCGGCCTCGAGGACTTCCTCGTGGTTCAGCGGCTCGCCCGTGATGCCCGCGGCGAGGTTGGTGACCAGCGACAGCCCGAAGACCTCGACACCTTCGGCGCGGGCGGCGATGGCTTCGAGCACCGTCGACATGCCCACGAGATCGGCGCCGAGCGTGCGGAGCATGCGGATCTCCGCGGGAGTCTCGTAGTGCGGACCCGGCAGACCCGCGTACACGCCCTCGGCCAGGGTCGGGTCGATCTCCTTGGCCACCGCGCGCAGGCGGTGCGAGTACAGGTCGACCAGGTCGACGAAGTTCGCTCCCGTGATCGGTGAGGTCGCGGTCAGGTTGAGGTGGTCGGAGATGACGACCGGCTGGCCGACCTGGAAGCCGTCGCGCAACCCGCCGGCGGCGTTGGTCAGCAACACGGTGCGCACCCCCGCCGCGGCAGCCGTGCGCACGCTGTGGACGACGCGGGCCACGCCCTTGCCCTCGTAGAGGTGGGTCCGGCCGAGAAGGACGAGGACCCGCTTGTCGCCGATCGTGACGGCGCGCGCCGTGCTGCCGTGTCCGACCGCGCGGGGCTTCTCGAACCCGGGCAGTTCGCCGAGCGGGATCTCCGCCTCCGGCTCGCCGATCACGTCGGCGGCGGGGCGCCAACCCGAGCCGAGGACGACGGCGACGTCGAAGGCGTCGACACCTGCGCGGTCGGTCAGGACGGATGCCGTGGCGGCGGCGAGATCACGGGGTTGCGTGTCGCTGCTGGAGTTCACGATCGTGCAGCTTAGGGCCTGCTGAACGCCTCCTGGTCAACCGGATGAGCAGGGGGCGAGGAAGGCACGCTCGCCGTGGGCCGGAGGGCTCGGACGGTGCCCAGCGCGGTGGCGATGACGAGCCCGCCGAGTGCTGTGAGGGTCAGGCCGTCCGGCGCGATCAGGGGCTGGCCACGCAGCGCCTGCCAGGTGACCAACGCCAGTGCACCCGCGTAGGCGAGCCCCGCCACGATCACCAGTCGCCCCCGCACCGCGTCGTCGCGCAGGCGTGCGTACCGGCGGGACAGCAGGACGAGGATCACGACGACCAGCGGGAGCGCCTGGAGCGCGTGCATGCCGACGAAGTGCGGGATGCGAAGGTCGCCGCCGACCGTGCTCCACCCGGTGAGGGGCAGGCCCGGGCCGCCGTCGGGAACGCCGACGCTGTGCGCGCCGATGAGTCCGTCGAAGGCGTCGGTGCCCAGAGTCGCGGCCTGATGCGGGGTGGGAACGACCATGAGCCCACCGAGGGCCAGCCCGATCAGGGACAGGACCGCGCCGAACCGCACGCCCCACCGGTTCGCCGCGTCGTCGATCCGGGTGCGGAGGAGGAACAGCGTCAGCACCAGCGTGCCCGTCCACAGTGCGGTGATGGAGACGCCCATGACGCTGAACAATGCTTCGTCCAGTGGGGTGGCGACGTTGAAGTGGCTGCGGGTGCCGCGGGCGGCCTGCAGCGTGATGACCGCGTACTCGACGAGGATCACGACCACGACGAGTGTCGAGATGGTGTGGACCAGGCGCCGGCGAGTGCGCAGGAGCGACACGAGCCAGGCCCAGCTGAAGGCGTAGACCGTGAAGGAGACGGCGAACTTGAACGGTTTGAGCCAGGCCGGTGCGCCCGCGACGAGCCGGTCGTCCACCAGGAGGCCGACGGCCGAGGCGACACTCATCACGAGCATCAGGCCGGCGCACGCGAGCATCGGGCGGTGCCAGGTGTGGTCAGGTCTCATGGTCCCACCAGTTTCAGATAGTAGATAGCGTCACTTTCCATCATGGGAAGTTAAACTATCCATACGAGGATGTCCACGGAGAAGGTGACAACGCATGCGAATGGCCGAGCTCAGCAGCACGACGGGGGTCCCGGTCGCGACCGTCAAGTACTACCTACGCGAGGGACTGCTGCATCCCGGCGAGCGCACGAGCCCCAACCAGGCGCGCTACGACGACAGCCACGTCCGACGGCTCCGTCTCGTGCGTGCACTGCTCGATGTCGGGGGCCTGTCGATCTCGGCCGTCAAGAACGTCCTCGCGGCGGTCGACGCACCGGAGACGTCGGTGCACGACGTGCTCGGGGTGACCCAGCACGGACTGCCGCTCGCCCGCGCCGACGCGGTGGACGTCCAGGCGCGGGCGTGGGCGCAGGCGAGGGTCGAGGAGCTGCTCGACCAACGGGGCTGGGGATGTGATCCGGCGCTGGTGGAGTCGTTGGTCGGCCTGCTCGCGACGCTGCACACGCTGGGACACGCCGACATCGCGTCCGTCCTCGACGCCTACGCCGACGCCGCGCAGGTCGTCGCCGAGGCCGACCTGGGCCACGTCGCCGCGCTGCCGAACACGGAGTCGATCGTGGAAGGTGCGGTGGTCGGCACGGTGATCGGCGACGCGCTGCTGGTCACGCTGCGCAGGATGGCCCACACCGCGGTGTCGGCGAGGTTGTTCGCGGAGCCGGAGGGGCGTGAGGGGGTCAGCCGGCCAGAATCCGGGTGAGGGCGAACCCCAGCACGGCCGTGAGCACGAACAGCACGGCGGCCACCGTCAGCAGGACGGCCCGGCGATCGGCGACCGTGCCCGCCAGGTCGGTGAGCAGGTCGAGGTGACGGCGGGGGAGTCGGCTGAACAGTCCCGCGGGCGACTTCGTGCCACCCGACGAGCGGGGCGCGGACCGGGCCGGAGGAGCGCTCGCGGGTGTCGCCGACGGTCGGTCGGTCGAGAACGGCAGCGGACCCGGGTCGGCGGCGAGCGCGCCGTCGGCCTCCACCTCCCCGTCCGGTTCCGCCGGAAGCGCCGGAACACGCGGGATCACCCTCGTGGCGCTGGCGTCGTCGCGCACCCGGCCGACGTCGCTCTCGGCGAAGAGCTCCGGAGGGAACAGCAGGTGCCGGGGTTCGGCGAGCAGCGGATACAGCCTTCGCCGTACCTCGGCCAGTGACATGCGCTCGGACGGCTTCTTCATCATCAGCCCGCGGATCACCGGCGCCAGGGGACCGGGGGAGGGGCGGGGCACGTCACCCTGGACGACGCTCACGACGGTCTCCAGCGGGTCGCCGTCGGCGTCGTAGGGTGGCCGTCCCTCGGTGGCCGCGAACAGCGTCGCACCCAGTCCCCACAGGTCGGCGGTGTACGTGACGGGGCCGCCGGTGGCCACTTCAGGCGCGATGAACGCCGGGGAACCGAGCATCATCCCCGTGTGCGTCATGGTCGCCTCGGAGACGTTGCGCGCGATGCCGAAGTCGGTGAGCTTGATGCGGCCGTCGTCGGCGACGAGCACGTTGCCCGGTTTGACGTCGCGGTGGGTGATGCCCGCGGCGTGGGCCGCCTCCAGCGCCGCGGCCACGGCCTCGCCGACCGCCGCCGCCTGCGCGACCGTCAACCTGCCCGCCTGTCGCACGAGCCCGGCGAGGCTCCGCGAGGGCAGCAGCTCCATGACCACGTACGGATCGTCGTGCTCCCTGACGACGTCGTGCAGGATGACGACGTTCGGGTGGGACAGCACGGCGATCGCTCTCGCCTCGCGCAGCGTCCGTTCTCGGAGCTCGGTGACGCGGGCGGGAGGCACCCCGTGCGGCATGCGGACCTCCTTCACGGCCACGGGCCGGTGAAGGAACTCGTCGTAGGCGGACCACACGGTGCCCATGGACCCGGAGCCGAGCACGGAGCGCAGCCGGTATCGGCCGGCCACCAGACGTCGGTCGTCAGTCGGAGCGGACACGTGGTCCATTGTCACCGAACGGCGCCGCGCGAGACGGCCGGACCGCCGGAGCGGACGGCGGAAAGCGAGAGATCGAGGTCACAAGCCGCCCCGGAGGCACACGCCTAGGATGCTGCTATGAGCAAGGGGGTAGCGCAGACGGGTGATCTTGCGCTCGCGGCCGAGTTCGAGGCACCGAGCCGCCGGCAGTGGGAACGACTGGTCGACAAGGTGCTCGAACGCATGGGCTCCAGTCGCGACCGGCTGGTGACGACCACCGACGACGGCATCGAGATCCAACCCCTCTACACCGCCGACGACCGGGCGCCGTCCGCCGGAGTCCCCGGTATGCCCCCGTTCGTGCGGGGAGCCCGCCCGGAGGGCCACGTGGTCGCGGGGTGGGACGTGCGTGCCCGGCACGAGGCCGGGGACGGCGGGGATCCCGCTGCGCTCAACGACGCCGTGCTCGTCGACCTCGACGGCGGTGTCACCTCGCTGTGGCTGTGCGTGGGTGAGGGCGGTCTGCCGGTCGACTCCCTCGCGGACGCGTTGCGTGACGTGCGACTGGACCTCGCGCCGGTGGTCCTCGACGCGGGTGCGGAGTACGAACGGGCCGCTGAGGCCTTGCTCGCCCTGCACGCGGAACAGGGAGTGCCCGACGCCGAGGTGGCGGGCAACCTCGGTGCCGACCCGATCGGGTTGCGCGCCCGGACCGGCCGGGAGTTCGACGTCGCGGGAGCCGTGGCCCTCACGACCCGGCTCGACGGCCGCCACCCGCGGCTCGCGACCGTCGTCGCCGACGGGCTGCCCTACCACGAGGCCGGGTCGTCCGACGCCCAGGAGATCGGTGCGGCGACCGCGTCGGCGGTGGCGTATCTGCGGGCGATGACCGAGGCGGGACTCGACGTGGCCGAGGCCGCCTCGCGCATCGAGTTCCGGTTGGCGGCCACCACCGACCAGTTCGGCACGATCGCGAAGTTCCGCGCGGCACGCCGAGTGTGGGCACGCGTCGTGGAGGTGTGTGGTGCCCCGGACGTCGCCATGCGGCAGCACGCCGTCACCTCGCCCGCGATGATGACGCGCCGCGACCCCTCGGTGAACCTGCTGCGCACCACGGTCGCCTGCTTCGCGGCGGGCGTGGGCGGCGCCGACGCGGTCACCGTGCTGCCGTTCGACCACGCCCTCGGGCTGCCCGACCGGTTCTCCCGGCGGCTCGCCCGCAACACGCAGGCCATCCTCCTGGAGGAGAGCAAGCTCGCCGCGGTGATCGACCCGGCGGGCGGCTCCTGGTACGTCGAGAACCGCACCGATGCGCTCGCCCGCAGGGCGTGGGACGAGTTCACGGCCATCGAGAAGGCGGGCGGCATCGAGGCCGAGCTCGCCTCCGGTGCGCTGGGGGAGCGCATCGCGCGCACCTGGCAGGCGCGGTCGCGCCGGATCGCCACGCGCCGCGACGCGATCACGGGCGTCAGCGAGTTCCCGCTGCTGGAGGAGAAGGACTTCGACCGCGCCCCGCGCCCCACGGTGCGGGCGAACGGCGGTCTGCCGCGCGTCCGCTACGCACAGGGCTACGAGCGTCTGCGTGACCGCTCTGACGCGCACCTCGCCGAACACGGCAGCAGGCCGAAGGTCTTCCTGGCCACCCTCGGCCCACTGTCGGAGCACACCGCCAGGGCCACGTTCGCGGCGAACCTCTTCCTGGCCGGGGGCATCGAGCCGGTGAACCCGGAGCTCGGTGACCCCACCACGGAGGAGCTCGTCGACGCGTTCCGGGCCTGCGGCACACCGGTGGCCTGCGTGTGCGGCACCGACGCCGCCTACGCCGAGAAGGCCGCCGAGGTGGCGGAGGCCCTGCGGGCGGCCGGAGCCACCACGGTGCTCGTCGCGGGCAGGCCCGGCGAATCCGATCCCGACAGCGCCATCAGCGGGTACGTCCACCGGGGCTGCGACGCGCTGGCCGTCCTCACCGACACGCTCGACACCCTGGGAGTCGCGTCATGAGCATTCCCGACTTCAGCGGCATCGACCTGGGCGCGCCGCCCGCCGGCTCCGCGGACGCGGGCCGAGGAGCGTGGACCGACGCCGTGCGGGCCGCCACGGGCAAGGACGTCGACGCGCTGACGTGGGAGACGCCGGAAGGCATCGGGGTCAAGCCGCTGTACACGGCCGAGGACCTCGCCGACGTCGATTTCCTGCACACCTATCCCGGCATCGCGCCCTACCTGCGTGGCCCGTACCCCACGATGTACACCACGCAGCCGTGGACGATCCGCCAGTACGCGGGGTTCTCCACGGCGGGCGAGTCCAACGCCTTCTACCGGCGCAACCTCGCCGCGGGGCAGAAGGGCCTGTCGGTGGCGTTCGACCTCGCCACCCACCGCGGCTACGACTCCGACCACCCCAGGGTGGCCGGTGACGTCGGCATGGCGGGCGTGGCGATCGACTCGATCTACGACATGCGCCAGCTGTTCGACGGCATTCCGCTCGACCGCATGAGCGTGTCGATGACGATGAACGGCGCCGTGCTGCCCGTGCTGGCGTTGTACGTCGTCGCGGCCGAGGAACAGGGGGTGCGGCCCGAGCAGCTCGCGGGGACCATCCAGAACGACATCCTCAAGGAGTTCATGGTCCGCAACACCTACATCTACCCTCCGCAGCCGTCGATGCGGATCATCTCCGACATCTTCGCGTTCACCTCGCGGCACATGCCGAAGTTCAACTCGATCTCGATCTCCGGCTACCACATGCAGGAAGCCGGCGCGACGGCCGACCTGGAGCTCGCGTACACGCTCGCCGACGGCGTCGAGTACATCCGGGCCGGGCTGGACGCGGGACTCGACATCGACGCGTTCGCGCCTCGGCTGTCGTTCTTCTGGGCGATCGGCATGAACTTCTTCATGGAGGTCGCGAAGCTGCGGGCGGCGAGGCTGTTGTGGGCCAAGCTCGTGAAGCAGTTCGAGCCGGGCAACCCGAAGTCGTTGAGCCTGCGCACGCACTCCCAGACCTCCGGGTGGTCGCTCACGGCCCAGGACGTCTACAACAACGTGGTGCGCACCTGCGTCGAGGCGATGGCCGCCACGCAGGGACACACGCAGTCGTTGCACACCAACGCCCTCGACGAGGCGCTCGCGTTGCCCACCGACACCAGCGCCCGCATCGCGCGCAACACCCAGCTGCTGCTGCAGCAGGAGTCCGGCACCACCGACGTCATCGACCCGTGGGGCGGCAGCGCCTACGTCGAGCGGCTCACCCACGAGCTGGCGCGGCGCGCGTGGGCCCACATCGAGGAGGTCGAGGCGGCGGGCGGGATGGCGCGCGCCATCGACGCGGGCATCCCGAAGCTCCGCATCGAGGAGGCCGCGGCCCGCACGCAGGCCCGCATCGACTCGGGCAGGCAGCCGGTGATCGGCGTCAACAAGTACCGCGTCGGTGCCGAGGACGACACCGAACTCGACGTCCTGAAGATCGACAACGCGGAGGTGCGGGCACAGCAGCTGGAGAAGCTGCGCACACTCCGAGACGAGCGCGACGAGTCCGCCACCCAGGACGCGCTGCGCAGGCTCACGGCGGGAGCGGAGGGCGACGGCAACCTGCTGGAGCTCGCCATCGACGCCGCCAGGGCCAAGGCCACGGTCGGCGAGATCTCCGAGGCCCTGGAGAAGATCTGGGGCAGGCATTCCGGCCAGATCCGTACCATCTCCGGTGTGTACCGCGAGGAGGTCGGCAGGACGTCGGGTGTGGAGGCCGCTCGGCAGCGCGTCGAGACCTTCGCCGTGGCCGAGGGCAGGCGCCCGCGGATCCTCGTGGCCAAGATGGGGCAGGACGGGCACGACCGTGGTCAGAAGGTGATCGCCTCCGCGTTCGCCGACCTCGGTTTCGACGTCGACGTCGGCCCGCTGTTCTCGACCCCGGCCGAGGTCGCGCGGCAGGCCGTCGAGGCCGACGTGCACATCGTCGGGGTGTCGTCGCTGGCGGCGGGACACCTCTCGCTCGTCCCGGCGTTGCGCGAGGAGCTGGAAGAGCTCGGTCGCGACGACATCATGATCGTGTGCGGCGGCGTCATCCCACCGCAGGACTACGACGCGCTGCGCGAGGCCGGTGCCGCCGCGATCTTCGGACCCGGCACGGTGATCGCCGACTCGGCGGTGACCCTGCTGGACGAGCTCGAGGCACGGCACGCGTAGACATGGCACGCATCCTCGACGTCTCCGCGTACGCCAAGGGCGTCCTCGACGGCGACCGCGGCATCCTCGCCAGGGCGATCACGCTGGTCGAATCGCAGCGCGCCGACCATCGGGAACGCGCGCAGGAGCTGCTCGTCGAGCTGCTGCCGCACGCCGGAAGGGCCACCCGGGTGGGCATCACCGGCGTGCCCGGAGTCGGCAAGTCGACCTTCATCGACCAGCTCGGCACCCAGCTCACCGCCGCGGGACACCGGGTGGCCGTCCTCGCGGTCGACCCCTCCTCCACCCGCACCGGCGGCAGCATCCTCGGCGACAAGACCCGCATGGCGCGGCTGGCCGTCGACCCGGCGGCGTTCATCCGGCCGTCGCCCACCTCCGGCACGCTCGGCGGCGTGGCCAGGGCGACCCGCGAGACCATCGTGCTGATGGAGGCCGCGGGCTACGACGTCGTGCTGGTCGAGACCGTCGGCGTCGGCCAGTCGGAGGTCACCGTCGCGGGAATGGTCGACTCCTTCCTGTTCCTCACCCTGGCCCGCACGGGCGACCAGCTCCAGGGAATCAAGAAGGGCGTGCTCGAACTCGCCGACGTCATCGCCGTCAACAAGGCCGACGGTGACCACGAGCGGGAGGCGCGTCGCGCGGCGCGGGAGCTCTCCGGTGCGCTGCGCATGATCTACGGCCCGGACGCGGAGTGGACGCCCCCCGTGCTGACGTGCAGCGGGCTGACCGGGGCCGGACTCGACACCGTGTGGCAGCAACTCGGGCGGCACCGGGCCCACCTGGCCGAGTCGGGCGAGCTGGAGGCCAAGCGCCAGCGCCAGCAGGTCGACTGGACCTGGGCCATGGTCCGCGACCAGCTGCTCGACCGGCTGGTGCAGCATCCCGACGTCCGCGCGATCGTCGACGACGTCGAGCGCGACGTGCGCGAGGGACGCAGTACGGCCACACTCGCGGCCGAGCGCATTCTGCGGGCGTTCGGCGTCGACTCCCGGCGTGGGGGCTGACGCGCCGCCGCTTTCCACGGCAGACTGTGGTCGTGCGTGTTCTCACGGTACTGCTGGGTGTACTCACCGTCGTCCTCATGACGTCCCTGGCCGCTCCCGCGCGCGAGGCGCGGGCTGCCACCGTCGACCCGTCCTCCGGCGCCGCGCTCGCGCAGATGCAAGCGCAGGATTCCGACACGGAGGACGCGGGTGACACGGAGTCGTCCCGCTCGTCGGAGGACGGACCGGCGCTCGATCCCCAGACGGAGGCCGACGCGGCCAAGAACCGGAGCAAGATCGTGGTGGGGATCATCGCCGCGGCGTTGCTCGGCATCGTGGTGTGGGGACGCTACGTGCGGGCCAAGCGGGCCAAGAGCGGGTAGCGAGCTCTACAGCGAGACCGAACGATCCGTCACCGTTTAGCGCAAACGGGCTACCTTCTGTCTCCCCATTAGGACATCCGGGTTACGCATACGCTGGTTGGTGTCAGACTGAGAGCAAATGCGTACGGCAACGATGGACCAGCGGACGACGGAGGAGAGTCACGATGTGTGACCTCGGCGCGCTGGTCGCGTGCGGAGGTGCGGCGTGACCGTTCTCGACTCGCGACCCGACCTGCCGGGCGATTCCGGCCCGGATGCGTCGGTCGAAGCCCTGCTCGCCGCGTCGGGTGCGGCCACCATCGGTGATGTGGGACAGGGACGTGGCCCCGACTGGCTCGACGCGTGGCTCGCCGAGCGCACGACGGACGTCGTGGCGTGGCGTCGGCACATCCACGCCCACCCCGAACTGGCGCGGCGCGAGTACGGAACCACCGAGATGGTCACCAAGCTGCTCACCTCCGCCGGGCTGCGGCCGAGGGTGCTGCCCGGCGGCACCGGCGTCGTGTGCGACGTCGGCACCGGATCGCGGTGCGTCGCCCTGCGCGCCGACCTGGACGCCCTCCCGCTGACGGAGGCGACCGGGTTGCCCTTCGCCTCCACGGTGGACGGCGTGGCGCACGCCTGCGGCCACGACGTGCACACCACCGTGCTGCTCGGTGCAGGGCTCGCGCTCGCCACCGCGGCGGAGCTGCCCGGGCGCGTCCGGCTCATCTTCCAGCCGGCCGAGGAGGTCATGCCCGGTGGCGCGCTCGACGCCATCGACGCGGGCGTGCTCGACGGCGTGGAACGCATTTTCGGCCTGCACTGCGACCCGCGGCTGCCCGTCGGCAGTGTCGGCACCCGGATCGGCGCGTTGACGTCCGCGGCCGACCTGGTGGAGCTCACCCTGTCGTCGCCGGGCGGGCACACCTCCCGGCCGCACCTGACCGCCGACCTGGTGCACGGCCTCGGCACCGTGATCACGTCGCTGCCCGCCGTGTTGTCGCGTCGCGTGGACCCGCGGTCGGGCACCGTGCTGGTGTGGGGCGCCGTGCACGCCGGTGAGGCGGCCAACGCCGTGCCGCAGGAGGGCCTGCTGCGCGGCACGCTGCGGACCGCCGACCACGAGACCTGGACCATGCTGGAGCCGCTGGTCGAGTCGTCGGTGAAGGCGCTGCTCGCGCCCACCGGCGTGGGATATGAACTGCACTACCGGCGCGGCGTCCCACCCGTGGTGAGCGAACCCGAGAGCACGAGCCTCCTGCGCGCGGGCGTCGAGGCGGCGTTGGGGGCCGACGCGCTCGTCGGTACCGAGCAGTCGTCGGGTGGCGAGGACTTCGGTTGGTACCTCGAGCACGTGCCCGGGGCGTTCGCGCGGCTCGGTGTGTGGTCCGGTGAGGGACCCATGCGTGACCTGCACCAGCCGACGTTCGAGGCCGACGAACGCGCGCTGCTCACCGGCATCCGGACCATGGTCCACACCGCCCTGGCGGCGCTGGCCTCCTGACCCACCCCAACATCGTGTCCGCGGTCTGCGTACGCGTGTCTGCGCCGTGCGGCGCGAACACGTGTTCCTGGGGCGCGGACACGAGTTGTCCACAGGTTTGAGATTTGTCCACAGGTTGTGGACAACCGGTGGCGTCTTGTTTTGTGCGCGTCGAACCTGGGGCTATGTCGCAGCTCTGGGCCGGGCGCAGCGCCGTACTGCGGCGCGACGCCGTGGCGAACATGGGAGAACGGGCCGTGCGGGTGGCGTTGAACCTCGGCATGTTGACGCAACCGTGGCGGGGCGTCGTGGTGCGGACCGCCGACCTCGCCAAGCTCCGCACCCGCGCGGAGGCGGCAGTGCTGTCCGTCCGCCGTCCCGTCGTGGTGTCCGGGCCCACGGCGTTGGCGCTGCACGGCTGCGCCGCGGTGGGGGAGACGGGCCCGGTACACGTCACGGTGCCGTATTCGAGGTCGGCACGGTCGCGGCCGGGACTGGTGATGCACCAGAACCGGTACGAACCGGACGACGTCGTCGACGTCGAAGGCCTTCCCGTGTTCGCGCTCGACCTCGCGGTGGCCGAACAGCTCTGCGACGGTGATCGACGGAAAGCGTTCGGGAGTCTCGACGAGGTGTTGCGCCGGCACACCGACTCCGAGGCCTTCCGCGCGTCGGTACGCGGACGGCTCGCCGCCCGCGACGACCGGCGCGGCGTGGCGAAGGCGCTCATGCTCACCGACCTCGCCACCGGGCGTGCCGACTCACCGCCGGAGAGTTCGCTCCTGCTCGTCGTGGTGGAGGCGGGGCTGCCGATCCCCGAGGTGCAGTATCCGGTGCACACGATCGACGGGCGGCTGCTCTACGTCCTCGACCTGGCGTGGGAGTCGTGGCGGATCGCTCTCGAATACGACGGGTACGACGCGCACGAGGGCCGTGCCGCCTACGACGCCGAACGGGACCGGCGGCTGGCCGGGCGTGGGTGGCAGGTCGTCCGGGCGACGGCACAGGATCTCCGTGATCCGTCGCGGGTGCTGGGGGAGCTGAAGCGAGCCTTCGCCGACCGCTCGTGTTAGGCCGCGTCCGCGGGCTGCGCACGCGTGTTCGCGTCGCACGCCGCGGACACGCGTGCGTGAGGTGCGGACACGCGTGCGTGAGGTGCGGACACGCGTGCGTGAGGTGCGGACACGCGTACGGGCCTGGATCAGGGGCCTATGCGTTTACAGGGGCGGGTGCGGAGATCGTCGACGTAGTCGGCGGGGGCGCCCGCCGCTTCGGCGGCGTCGGCCAGGACGCCGAGATAGCGCGCCGAGGGCAGCCCGCCCTCGTAGGCGTCGAGGACGTAGAGCCAGGCCAGCACGGACCCGTCCATGGTCTGCACCCGCAGCCTGATCTTGTTGTGCAGCCCGAGCTCGCCACCCTCCCACTGGTCGAGCGTCGCCTCGTCCTGCGGCGTGACGTCGTAGAGCACGACGAAGACCCGCGACCCGGGGTCCTCCACGATCGTGGCGAGCGCACCTTCCCAGTTCAGGTCTTCGCCGCCGAAGGTGAGCCGCCAGCCTTCCAGCCAGCCGGTGCCCGCCATCGGCGAGTGCGGGGCTCGCTGCGTCATCTGGGCGGGATCCATGTTGGACCCGTATGCGGCGTAGAGGGGCACGCTTCCAGGGTAGCGACCACTCCGTCACCCGAGCGGATGCACTCGGCGTGTCCCCACATACAGTTGGGATGGCAGCGCCGTGTCGAGGAGGGAACGAAGTTGACCAAAATCGTGATCATGGGTGGCGGGCCCGCCGGTTACGAGGCGGCACTGGTCGCCGCGCAACACGACGCGGACGTCACCGTGGTCGAGCGGGATGGTCTCGGCGGCGCGTGCGTCCTCTACGACTGTGTTCCCTCGAAGACGTTCATCGCCTCGTCCGGCGCGCGGGCGAGCCTGCAGAGCTTCCCCGAGCTGGGCATCTCGGTCGACCCGCCGAGCGTCGACCTGCCGAGCGTGCACGGCCGGGTGCGGGGACTCGCGCTCGCGCAGTCGGCCGACATCCGGGCGCGCGTGCAGCGGGAGGGCGTCCGGGTGGTCACCGGTACGGCGCGGTTCCGGGACACGGAGCCGGGCCTCGCGACGCACAAGGTCGGCGTGACCGACTCGGAGACCGGTGAGGAGGAGCTCCTCGACGCCGACGTGGTGCTGGTGGCCACGGGCGCGACGCCGCGGGTGCTGCCGGGTGCGGTGCCGGACGGTGAGCGTATCCTCGACTGGCGTCAGCTCTACAGCCTGCCGGAGCTGCCCGAGCATCTCGCCGTGGTCGGCTCGGGGGTCACCGGCGCGGAGTTCGCCTCCGCGTACACCGAGATGGGCGTCAAGGTCACCGTCGTGTCGAGCCGTGACCGGGTGCTGCCGCACGAGGACGCCGACGCCGCCGCGGTGCTGGAGGAGGTCTTCTCGAAGCGCGGCACCACCGTGGTCAAGCACGCGAGGGCCGACCGGGTCGAGCGCACCGCCGACGGCGTCGTCGTGCACCTCACCGACGGCAGGCAGATCGAGGCCAGCCACGCGCTCATGACCGTCGGTTCGGTGCCCAACACCACCGACATCGGGTTGGAGCGTGTGGGCATCGAGCCCGGCCCCGGTGGTTTCATCAACGTCGACCGCGTCTCGCGGACCAGCGCACCGGGCGTCTACGCGGCGGGTGACTGCACGGGCGTGCTCATGCTCGCCTCGGTCGCGAGCATGCAGGGCCGGATCGCGATGTGGCACGCCCTCGGCGAGGGGGTGGCGCCGATCCGGTTGCGCACGGTCGCGGCCAACGTGTTCACCCACCCCGAGATCGCCACGGTGGGCGTGAGCCAGCAGGCGATCGACTCCGGGGAGGTCCCGGCCCGCACGATCATGCTGCCGCTGTCGACGAACGCCCGCGCCAAGATGGAGGGCGTGCGGCACGGCTTCGTCAAGCTGTTCTGCCGTCCCGCGACGGGTGTCGTGGTGGGCGGTGTCGTGGTGGGCCCGAACGCCAGCGAGCTGATCCTGCCGATCGCGCTGGCCGTGCAGAACCAGCTCACGGTCGACAACCTCGCGCTGACGTTCTCGGTGTACCCGTCGCTGTCCGGGTCGGTCACCGAGGCGGGCCGTCAGCTGATGAGGCACGACGACTTGGACTGACCCGGACTGACCTGGACTGACCTGGCTGGCGTCGCGCGACGGTCGGACCGTTTTGCGGGCGGTTCGCGTCGGTCGCATGCTGGACGGGTCGGTGGATTCACCGGCCCTCCAGCCGTGTCCGAGGAGCGAGCGATGACTGTCCGCGACACCGCCTATCCCGACGGAACGCCCTGCTGGATCGACCTGATGGTGCCGGATCCGCGCCGGGCGATGGACTTCTACGGCGCTCTGTTCGGTTGGGACTTCGCCGACCAGGGGGACGAGGCGGGCAACTACCTGTTGTGCTCCGTGGACGGACATCTGGTGTCGGGGCTCGGCGCGAGCGCGCCCCGGCAGGAGGCGCCCACGGTCTGGACCACCTATCTGGCCACGTCCGATGTGGATGCGTCGGCCGCGGCCGTCACGGACGCGGGCGGGCGGGTGCTCACGGGGCCGTTGGACGTGCTCACGGAGGGCCGGATGGCGATCGCCTCCGATCCCACGGGCGCGGTGTTCGGCCTGTGGCAGGCGGGCCGCACCATCGGGGCACAGCTGACGGGCACGCCGTCGGCGTTGGTCTGGAACGAGTGCCTGACGCGGGACTTCGACGTGGCCCGCGCGCTTTACGAACGCGTGTTCGGCCTCGGCACGCAGCTCATGGAGGACGAGGACGTCCCTTACGCGACGTTGCGGGTGGGCGACCGCATCGTCGGGGGGATCGGCCGCCTGCCCGACGACGTGCCCGCCGACGTGCCGCCGCACTGGATGACGTACTTCGGCGTCACCGACACCGACGCGACGGTGACGCGGGTGACCGAGCTGGGCGGCAGCGTGGTGTCGCCGCCGACCGACAGCCCGTACGGCCGGATGGCCGCGGTCGCCGACAACCAGGGCGTGGCGTTCTCGGTGATCACGGTGTCCGCGGAGCCGGACCCGGAGCGTCGCTGACGAACGGCCGAGGCCGTGCCCACCACTCGGCGGGACACGGCCTCGGTGACGTCGGTCGGATGCGCCTCACCCGCCGTCCTCGACCCAGTCGAAGGTCCGGGTGACGGCCTTCTTCCAGTTGCGGAACTCGTGTTCGCGCCGTTCCTCGTCCATGTTCGGCTCCCAGCGCTTGTCCTCCGCCCAGTTCTCGCGGATGTCGTCCTCGCTCTCCCAGAAGCCGACGGCGAGGCCCGCGGCGTAGGCGGCGCCGAGAGCGGTGGTCTCGTTGACCTTCGGCCGGATCACCGACACGCCCAGGATGTCGGCCTGGAACTGCATGAGCAGGTCGTTGACGACCATGCCGCCGTCCACTTTGAGGGTCTTCAGCGGAACACCGGAGTCGGCGTTCATGGCCTCGATCACTTCGCGGCTCTGGAACGCCGTCGCTTCGAGCACCGCACGAGCGAGGTGTCCCTTGTTGACGAACCGGGTCAGGCCGACGAGGACGCCCCGGGCGTCGGAGCGCCAGTACGGCGCGAACAGGCCGGAGAACGCGGGCACGATGTACGCGCCGCCGTTGTCGTCCACTGTGCGCGCGTGCTGCTCGATCTCGGCCGCGGAGCCGATCATCTTGAGGTTGTCGCGCAACCACTGCACCAGCGACCCTGTGACCGCGATGGAGCCTTCCAACGCGTACACGGTGTCGTTCGTTCCGATCTTGTAGCAGACGGTGGTGAGGAGGCCGTTCTGCGACATGACCTTCTCGGTACCGGTGTTGAGCAGGACGAAGTTGCCGGTGCCGTAGGTGTTCTTCGCCTCGCCGACGGACAGGCAGGCCTGCCCGAAGGTCGCGGCCTGCTGGTCGCCGAGGATGCCCGCGATGGGCACGCCACCGAGCGCTCCGCGTTCGCGGGTGACGCCGTACTTCTCGGACGACGAGCGGATCTCCGGCAGCATGGACATGGGGATGCCCATGTCGGCCGCGATGTCCTCGTTCCAGGACAGCGTGTCGAGGTCCATCAGCAGGGTGCGGGACGCGTTGGTGGGGTCGGTGACGTGGATACCGCCGTCGATGCCGCCGGTCATGTTCCACAGCACCCAGGTGTCCATGTTGCCGAACAGCAGGTCGCCGTTCTCGGCCCGTTCGCGGGCACCCTCCACGTTGTCCAGAATCCACTTGATCTTGGGTCCGGAGAAGTACGTGGCGAGCGGCAGGCCGGTGCGGTCGCGGTAACGTTCCTGCCCGCCGCCGAGCGCGCCCAGCTCGTTGATGATGCGGTCGGTGCGGGTGTCCTGCCAGACGATGGCGTTGTAGACGGGTTTGCCGGTCTTGCGGTCCCACACGAGCGTGGTCTCGCGTTGGTTGGTGATGCCCACCGCGGCGATGTCGCCGGCGGTCAGGTCGGCGTTGGCGAGCGCCCCGGCGGCGGTGGCCCTCGTGTTCGCCCAGATCTCCTCGGCGTCGTGCTCGACCCAGCCCGCCTTGGGGAAGATCTGCTCGTGTTCCCGCTGATCGACCGCGACCACCTGGCCGGAGTGGTCGAAGATCATGGTGCGCGTCGACGTGGTGCCCTGGTCGATCGCGGCGACGTACGAAGACATCGGTGTCCTTTCCTCGCGTGGAGCGCCGGTCACTCGGCCGACTTGCGTGTCTCGGTCTCGTCGGTGGGCTCGGGGACACGGCCCGGTGGCGGGGCCTCGACGTCGCCGGCGAAGCTCTCCCTGGCCTTCAGCACCTGGCCGATGAACAGGTCGTAGACGAGGATGCCGACGACACCACCGACGAGTGGCCCGAGGATCGGGATCCACCAGTAGTTGCTGAACCAGTCACCGTTGCCCGGGAACGCCGCTTCACCCCATCCCGCGAAGTACGCCAGCAGGCGGGGCCCGAAGTCACGGGCCGGGTTGATGGCGTATCCGGCGTTGGTACCGAAGCTCAGGCCGATCGCCGTCACGACGAAGCCGATGGCCCACGGACCGAAGTTGCTCTGTGGCGCCTGGTTACGACTGTCGATCAGGGACGCGATGGCCAGCACGAGGATGGCCGTGCCGACGATCTGGTCGAAGAACGGTCCCCACCAACCTCCGCCGAAGTACTCGGCCGGGAAGGTGGCGAAGATGGAGAAACTCGGTACCGAATCGGATCTCTGGGCGAACCCTTCCGCCGCGTTGAAGGCGTTGATCGCGTCGGCGTACACCCAGTACACGATGGCCGCACCGGCGAACGCCCCGAGGACCTGCGCCACCCAGTAGGGCACGACCTTGACCCAGGGGAACTTGCGTCGCACGGCGAACGCGAGCGTCACGGCGGGGTTGATGTGCGCCCCGCTCACTCCGCCCGCGACGTACACGGCGAACGTCACCGCGAGACCCCAGCCGAACGCGATGATCAGCCAGTTGCCCGGGCCGAAGGCGTCCATCTGGCGCCCGGACCCGGGTAGACCGGCGAGTGCGACCGCGACCGAGCCACACCCCAGCAAGATGAGTATCGCCGTGCCCAGGAATTCGGCCAGTAACTCCCCGCCGGTGGTCGACCGGAGTCTGGACAGGCCGCTGGACCGGTGACTGGTGTCCTTCACACTCATGCCACACCTCCGCCTTCAGCCGGGACGTCGTTATCCCTTGACCACATCGTGCTCCGCACGTACCGGCCGGACAACATCTGAACGGCGCAGTCGCACTGGTTCTGATTGCCCCTGATTGCCCACACCGGAACGTGGGAACCTCAACAGAGGGCTTAGGTTGCCGCAATTTCGACGGTGAGGGATCGCCGTGGGCGAGGAGGCGAGTGTGACTGTGGCGTTGGGACCCGCGAACCGCGAGCAGACGTGGCAGCGACTGGGCAGTGAGAACTTCGACCTCGTCGTCGTGGGCGGTGGGGTCGTGGGCGTCGGTACGGCACTCGACGCCGCCACGCGGGGGCTCCGGGTCGCCCTGGTGGAGGCGCGGGATCTCGCCTCGGGCACGTCGAGCAGGTCGAGCAAGTTGTTCCACGGTGGGCTGCGGTATCTCGAACAACTCGAGTTCGGGCTGGTGCGGGAAGCGTTGAGGGAGCGCGAGCTGATGCTCACCACCATCGCGCCGCACCTCGTGAAGCCGGTGAGTTTCCTGTACCCGCTGACGCATCGGATGTGGGAGCGGCCGTACACCGCGGCCGGTCTCATGCTGTACGACACGATGGGCGGTGCCCGTTCCGTTCCGGGGCAGAAGCACCTGACGCGGGCCGGGGCGTTGCGCATGGTGCCGGCGTTGAAGCGGGACGCGCTCATCGGCGGAATCCGCTACTACGACGCGTCGGCGGACGACGCGCGGCACACGATGATGGTCGGCCGGACCGCCGCGCACTACGGCGCGGTGGTGCGAACGTCCACCCAGGTCGTGCGGTTCCTGCGCGAGGCCGACCGCGTGACCGGGGTGCGAGTGCGCGATGTGGAGGACGGCAGGGAGACCGACGTCCACGCGTCCGTCGTAGTCAACTGCACGGGGGTGTGGACGGACGAGTTGCAGCACCTGGCGGGAAGCCGGGGCCGGTTCCGGGTGCGGGCCAGCAAGGGTGTGCACATCGTGGTGCCCCGCGACCGCATCGTGTCGGAGACCGGCATGATCCTGCGCACGGAGAAGTCCGTGCTGTTCGTCATTCCGTGGCGGAGCAACCACTGGATCGTGGGGACGACCGACACGGACTGGAACCTGGACCTCGCGCATCCCGCCGCGACCCAGAACGACATCGACTACATCCTCGGCCACGTCAACGAGGTGCTGGCGACGCCGTTGACACACGACGACATCGAGGGTGTCTACGCGGGACTGAGGCCGTTGCTGGCCGGGGAGAGCGAGGAGACCTCGAAGCTGTCGCGGGAACACGCCGTGGCGCGGGTGGCGCCCGGGCTGGTCGCCATCGCCGGTGGCAAGTACACGACGTACCGGGTCATGGCGGCCGACGCGGTGGACGCCGCGGCAGCCGACCTGCCGGGCCGGGCGCGGCCGTCCATCACGGACAAGGTGCCGCTCGTGGGTGCCGACGGCTACCACGCGTTGGTGAACCAGGCCGACCACCTGGCGTCGCAGCACGGTCTGCACCCCTACCGGGTGCGGCATCTGCTCGACCGGTACGGCTCTCTCGTGCACGAGGTGCTCGCCGAGGCCGACGGCAAGCCCGGACTGCTGAAGCCCATCGACGCCGCGCCCGACTATCTGAAGGTCGAGGTCGTGTACGCGGCGGGTCACGAAGGTGCGCTCCACCTGGAGGACGTCATCGCCCGGCGCACGCGGATCTCGATCGAGTACCCGCATCGCGGGGTGGACTGCGCCGAGCAGATCGCCGAGCTGATGGGCGAGGTGCTGGGGTGGTCGGCCGAGACCAGGGCCCGCGAGGTGGAGCTGTACCGGGCGCGCGTCCAGGCGGAGCGCGAGTCGCAGACGGAGCAGAGCGACGAGGGTGCGGACGCGCGCCGGCTGACGGCACCCGAGGTCCGCTCCGGGCTCGTCGACATGGCCGCGAGCTAACGTCCGGCGGCGGTGTCCTGGGTGACGTTCTCGGTGACGTCCTGTTCGAGCCGCTCGATACGCCGTTCCACCGCGTGGTGGTCGTACGGGCTCCGTACCTGGTCGAGCTCACGGAAGGCGCGCGCGTAGTTCCGGGCGGTCTCGGGGTCGCCGGGCCGCGCCGGATCCATGATCCGGTCGCCGAGCCGGACGAGGCGCTCCCGCAGGTGTGTCGCGCGCGGATGTGCGAGGTCGCTGCGCAGGAGCATCCATCCGAGATCACGCAACACGAGGTAGGCAGCGATCGCCGAGCCGACGACGGCCAGGAGGCCGAGCACGAGGTCGGCGCCGCCGGGCGGCTCGGTGATCGGTCCACGTCGGGGCAGGTCGCCGTAGGCCTGGCTCGCCTCGTCGTCGAAGGCGAGCACGTACTCGGCGACCTGCGTGGCGACGCCGTCGTCGGAGTCGTGGTACCGCTCGCCGTCCGAGGCGCTCAACTCCACGTCGAGCAGGAAGTCCTCCGCGTCGGCGTCGACGAGGGTGGGCGCCGGGAAGTCCGGCCCACCGCAGGCGGACTCCCGGTACGACTCGTCGTCGAGGAACGAGAAGACGAGCACCATGCTGGTGGGAACCAGTTCCGCGATGTCGTCGCACAACGCCGTGGAAGACACAGAAGACACGGACGACACGGCGTCGTCGGGCTGCTGCGCCGACACCGGGTCGGAGAGCACGGCCACCACCACGGCACGCTCCCCGATCAGTTGCCGGATGCGGTCGGCGTCCACGGGCGCGTCGTCGGCGACGTAGACCGGGTCGTGCACGAACTCCGTGACGACGGCGGAGGCCCGCTCGGTCGGGTTCCGCAACGGGTCCATGGTGAGGAAGAAGACCACGACGCCCACCACGAACGCGGCCGTGACGCCCCACGGCCATCGCGCCCACGTCCGGGTCCGTCCGGCCACCGTGTTCCCGGTCCGCTTCGCGGTCGTGCCCGTTCTGGTTCTCCTCGCCCGGGTCATCGAGTTCCGGTTCTCGGCTCGTTTCCGAAGGCCCTTCGTGCCCCGGGTGGCGAGCTTCGTGGCTTCCTTCAGCGCGGTCGCGGTGGTCGCTCGGTCGAAGAGCGCGGTGGCGTGGGCGTGCCGCTCGGCGGCCGCCGACACCGACGGCGAGGAGTCGTCGCGCTGCGTGCGCAGCTGGTCGGCGAGTTCGGCGAGGGCGGCGAACGTCTCCGCTCTCGTGACGAGGAAGGCGTGGCGTTCGGCGCGCCGGTCCCGCCACCGCCTGGCCAGCGCGCGTCGCAACGGCGTGGTCGCGATCAGCAGTGCCGCCCCACCGGCGAGCCACGGCGCGAGGTCGGTCACCAGGTGGGCCGAGGTGCGGGGCTGCGGTGCACCGAACGCGTGCGCGGTGGTCAACCGGCGGGCCCGGGTCAGCACCGATTCGATGCGGTCGGACATCGCCGGACCGGCTCGGTAGCCGGCGTCGTCGACGTACGAGCGGTTGCGGGCGGACGTCAGGGCGGCCTGCTGTGGGCCCGCGACCTCCAGCCAGTCGCCGTGCGCGACGAGCACGACGTCGTCGGGGAACCGTTCGGCCAGGGCGGGGGCGTGGTCGACGAGCGGCTCACCGGGTTCGAGGGGCGGGAACGCGACCACCCGGACGGTGAACCCCGTTCCCCGCGTCAACTCGTCGGCGGACCTCTCGACCCGGTCGGTCCGCCCCGAGGCGTTGACGATCCGGTCGTGGCGAAGCCGCTCCACGAGGTCCGCCGTCTGGCTCGCGGTCGGTGTCACGACCTCCAGCGGCGCGTGCGACGAGTCTCCGACGTCGCTCTCGACGGTGTACCGGACGACCCCCAGCAGCTCGCGGGTGACGTCGTGGGCGGCCGTGTGCTGTCTGAGGGTGGACAGGTCGGACGGCGTGCCGGTGATGCCGTCGGTCGACGACACGAGCAGTCCCTCGACATGGACGAGCGTGCGACCGGTGCCCTCGGCCCAGTCCTCCAGCCGCTGCATGTCCTCGTCGGCGCGCAGCGACGGGGTGACGAGGAGCCGCACGTCGTCGGTGAGTGCGCGCGTGATCAGGTCCTCGTCGAAGGTGGCGATCGCACCGGGAGCGCGGTAGATCCGCTGTTCGGACAGCGCGTCGAGGGCCGCGTCGACGTCGAACGGAGCCGGGCGGTCCGCACCGCCGCGCTCCTGCCCGAGTGCCGGGACCGGTGCGAGCAGGCCGAAGAGGGTCAGCGCTGCGACCAGTGCGCTGACGACGCGGGTCGTCATGCCCGGTCACGCACCGGAGGGTCGCCGGCCCCAGCGCACCTCGTTGCCGTCGGAGTCCCGAGGCGTGAAACCGCAGCGCTGCGCCACCGCGCGCGACGCCGCGTCGTCCGCAGCGTGGGAACAGGCGACCTCCCGCAGGTCCAGCGCGCCGAACCCGAAGCGCACGGCGGTGTCGACGACCGTGGAGGCGAGGCCCGTGCGCCGTCGCGCCGGAGCGACCCAGACCGTGACGTCGGCGGTGCCGTTCGCGAGGTCGAGGTCCGCGAGTCCCACCTCGCCGAGCAGTTCACCGGTGGTGGGTTCCGCGACCGCCCAGGAACACCGCCGGTCGCTCGCCCACTCCTCGGCGCGTCGGCGCACGTAGGCGTCGGCGTCGGCGAGCGTGTCGACGGCGTAGTCGGGCCCGAGAGCCCGCAGGAGCGGATCGGCGAACGCCGAGATCAGCGCGGGCCGGTCGTCCAGCAGGCGGTCGGCCCGCAACTGCCGCAGGTAGTACTCGCCCGCGTTGATCTCGACCGGTTCCATGAGCGGGCAGTCTAGAGCGGACACCGACCGGAGTGGGTGCCCACGCCCGAGATCGGGTTCCCGCTCAGGGGCGACGGCGGGCGAACACGCCCATGACCAGCGCGACCACGATCGGCAGCACGAAGATGAAGAAGCCGAACCGGCCCATGGTGAAGAAGAACACAGCGGCCAGCACCGCGGCCGCGGGAACGGCCATCGACGAGAGGCGCTGGCCCACGGTCGGCGCGGGTGGGGCCGGTGACGACACCGCCTCCGGTGTCCGTTCCGGACCGAGCACACTCGGGCGCGGGTCGGGCAGGTCGGCGAAGGCGGGAAGCAGGTCGCCCCGGGTCTTGGCCGCGGTCACCGTCGCCGAACGCTCGTCGTATTCGGCCAGGTCGAGCCGACCCGTGCGCACGTGCTCGGCGAGCGCGTCGAGGGCTTCGGCGCGCTCGGCGTCGCTGAGTCGGAAGTTCGGTCGGTCGACGGCCACACCCCGATGATAGGTCGAACGAGTGACTCGGAACGACCGTCGACGCGACTGGTCGGCGAGCGACGGTCGAGCTCAGTCCTTGATCTCCAGGAGAACGGAGCCCTGCCCGATCGACTGCCCCACCTCGGCGGCCAGCCCTGTGACGGCGCCGGCCTTGTGCGCCGTGACCGGGTTCTCCATCTTCATGGCCTCCAGCACGACCACGAGGTCACCGGCCTCCACCTGCTGGCCCTCGCTCACGGCGACCTTGACGATGGTGCCCTGCATCGGCGCCGTGACCGCGTCACCTCCGGCCGCGGTCTTCGACCCTCCGGCCCGCTTGCGCGGCTTGGCCTTCGCCGCCGCGGCCCCGCCGCCTCCGAGTGCGAGATCGCCGGGCAGCGACACTTCGAGCCGGCGGCCGCCGACCTCGACGACGACGTTCTGCCGCGGCGTGTCGGCCTCGTCCGCCTCGGCGGCCGGGGCGGTGAACGGCTCGATGGTGTTGTCGAACTCGGTCTCGATCCACCGCGTGTGCACGGCGAAGCCCTTGTCGTCACCGACGAACGCGGGGTCGCGCAGCACGGTGCGATGGAACGGCAGCACGGTGGCCATGCCTTCGACCTGCATCTCGTCGAGTGCCCGCCTGCTGCGTTCGATGGCCTGCTGCCGGTCCGCACCCGTGACGATCACCTTGGCGAGCATCGAATCGAACTGCCCGCCGATCACGCTGCCCTGCTCGACGCCGGAGTCGATCCGGACGCCCGGACCGGACGGGAACCGCAGCGTGGTCACGGTGCCGGGAGCGGGCAGGAAGTTGCGGCCCGCGTCCTCGCCGTTGATCCGGAACTCGATCGAGTGCCCGCGCGGAGCCGGGTCCTCCGTGAAGGGCAGCGTGCGGCCCTCGGCGATGCGGAACTGCTCGCGCACCAGGTCGATGCCCGTGGTCTCCTCCGACACGGGGTGCTCCACCTGCAGCCGCGTGTTGACCTCGAGGAACGAGATCGTGCCGTCGACGCCCACGAGGTACTCGACGGTGCCCGCGCCCGAGTAGCCGGCTTCGCGGCAGATGGCCTTGGCGGAGGTGTGGATGATCTCGCGCTGCTCGTCGGTGAGGAACGGCGCCGGGGCCTCCTCGACCAGCTTCTGGTGGCGGCGCTGCAACGAGCAGTCGCGGGTGCCCACGACGACGACGTTACCGTGCTGGTCGGCGAGGACCTGCGCCTCGACGTGCCGAGGCCGGTCGAGGTAGCGCTCGACGAAGCACTCGCCACGGCCGAACGCGGCCACCGCCTCGCGCGTGGCCGACTCGAACAGCTCGGGGATCTCCTCGCGCGTCCGGGCCACCTTCAGACCGCGCCCGCCGCCGCCAAACGCGGCCTTGATGGCCACCGGGAGCCCGTGCTCGTCGGCGAAGGCCACGATCTCGTCGGCGCTGCCCACCGGGTCCTTCGTGCCCGGCACCAGCGGCGCGCCCGCCTTCAGCGCGATGTGCCGTGCGGTGACCTTGTCGCCCAGATCGCGGATCGCCTGCGGACTCGGGCCGATCCACGTCAGCCCCGCGTCGAGCACGGCCTGGGCGAAGTCGGCGTTCTCGGAGAGGAAGCCGTACCCGGGGTGCACGGCGTCGGCGCCGGAGCGCTTGGCGACGTCCAGCAGTTTGTCGACGACGAGGTAGGTCTCCGCCGCCGTGGAGCCGTGGAGCGCGAACGCCTCGTCGGCCATGCGGGCGTGCGGGGCGTCGCGGTCGGGGTCGGCGTAGACGGCCACACTGGCCAGTCCCGCGTCCCGGGCTGCGCGGACGACGCGTACGGCGATCTCCCCGCGGTTCGCGACCAGCACCTTTCGCACAGCGGACTCCGGCACGCCTACCTCCTCGTTAGCAGCTCACGCGAAAGTTTACGGACTACCCGGATGGGCGAGACGAGAGAAGGGTCACCTCCGCGCGTGGGTCGTCGCCGTCTGTGCTGGTTGGAGCATCGAGCGTGCGACCCGTCGGCGTAGCCTCCCTTACCCTCGTCAGGCGAGCGAGGGAGGAGGTCGGTCGTTGACGCGTGCAACGCCACCCCGGGGCGTGGTGGTCACGGTGGTCGTGGCCTGCGTTCTCGCCGTGGGTGCCCAGATCGCCGCCGCGCTGTGGGGGTCGGCCGCGCCCGATCCGGTGCAACCGGAGCCTCCGCGCGCGGCACACGACGTCGGATGCGGTTCCGGTCCGTGCCGGGTGCTGGCGTCCACGGTGGTGAACGGGATGCCGGTGGAGCTGCTCGCCGACCGCGACGGCGGGCACGGTCGGTTGCGGGCGGGCGCGCCGTCGGGCGGGGCCGTCACCGAGGTGACGTTGACCGAGCAGGGAATCCGCCTCCACCACGACTCGCTGCGCTGCGCGCGCAGCGCCACGCCCGTGTGCCTGGTGCGCGGGTCCCACAACGGTGAGGTGGCCGGTGAGGTGCACACCTGGCGCGGTGACGCCTGGCGGGCCGTCGGCGGTATCCGGTTCGCCGACGGGGGAGCCGTCGTGCTCGACGACGTCGTGGACTCCGGACTGCCCGAGGTCGTGCTGGTCCGGCGTGCCTGCGCGGGGGAGACGGGCCCCGGGCACTCTCCGCGGGACGGCGTCTGCTCCGACCCGGGCGTGCTGGCGCAGGTGGTGACCCTCGACGGCGGAAGTGTCGGGTGCACGCGTCCCGTGGGCTCTCCCGGCGACCTGCGAGGCTGGCCCGAGGTGGACGTGACGGAGGGCGATCTGACGGCGTGCCCCGCCGACCTCGACGCCTCCTGACGCCTCCCGAGAACCTTCGGCTACTCGGTGCCGCGGCTGCCCCACAGTGCCGCGACACCGACGCCGACCTCGGCGAGCAGTCGCCGGGTGAGCGGCAGGCTGATGCCGATGACGCTCGACGGGTCGCCGTCCACACCCTCCACGAACCAGCCGCCGAGTCCGTCGAGCGTGAACGCGCCCGCGACCGCGAGCGGCTCACCCGTCGCGAGGTAGGCGTCGAGCTCCTCGTCGCTCGGCGTGGAGAACCGCACGGTGGTGACCTGGGTGCCCTCGGCGCGGTCGACGCGGGCGGCGCGGTCGACGACGGCGCCGGGCGCCCCGCCCCGCAGCCGGACCACGGCGTGTCCGGTCAGCAGCTCACCCGTGCCGCCCGCCATGGCCTTCCAGCGCGTGCGGGCGACGTCGGCCGTGCCCGGCTTGCCCACGACCTCTCCGCCGATGGACAGCATGGAGTCGCAGCCCACCACGACGGTGTCGGTGTCACCGTCGCTGTCGCCGCCGTCGGCCAGGCGGGCCGCCACCTCGTCGGCCTTGGCCCTCGCGAGGGCGGTCACGAGCTCGGCGGGCGCCGGGTCCGGCAACGACGCGGTGATCGCGTCCTCGTCGACGCCGGACACCACGACGTCGGGATCGACTCCGGCCGCGCGCAGCACGGCCAGCCGGGCGGGGGAGGCGGAAGCCAAGACGAAACGCACGCCGCAAGGCTAGGACACGCGGGTGCGCGCGCGTGACGTCCGGGCGGGATCAGGCCGGGTAGGCCGAGGCCCGCCAGCCGCTCGGGCCG
>NZ_CM001466.1:3603657-3606870 GCF_000231055.2 Saccharomonospora azurea NA-128
ACCACCCGCGGCGAACCCGCCCGGACCGCCCGGGCCGGCACAGCCGTCCGCGCCACACCCGGGTGCGGCCGCCGTGGCCGTGGGCGCACCGAGGCAGGAACGCGAGAGCGTCGTCGCGTTGTTCGTCGTGCACATGTTCCCGATCGGGCACCTGCCCGTGGCCTCCGACCGGCCCGCGCGCCAGCTGCCCGTGCCGACGGGACACGGCGAGTGCGGCGTCGCCCGGTTCGAGCCCCACGACCATCCGGAGTCGCACCTCGTCGACGCCGAGGAGGCGTTGGCCGCGCTACGCTGCGGTGGTCGACGCCCGGCTCCGCCGCCGGCGGAGGTGCTTCCCTCGGTGCCGCCCGCACTGCTCGACGGGCACGAGCCGTTCGGTGAACTGTCCGAAGCGGAGTGGAACCGCCGCTACCTCGTCCGGGACGGGGATCGGCCCGAGTACGCGTGGCCTCCGCCCGAGAGCTATCCCGAGGGAGGGCACGAAGCGGGGGAACCCGTCGTGCTGGACGAGGGCACTGTGCTCGACCGCTTCGGCGACGCGCACGGCCGGGTGTTCGCGGCGGACGGAACCCCGTTCGCGCAGCGGTCGCTGCCGCCGGACCACCTCGACGGCGGCTACCGCCGGTACCGAGTGGTCACGCCACTGCCCGTGTGGAGGGCGATCTCGGCGCCCTGGTTCGGTCAACCTGGTGGCGGTGTGCGCTACCGCACGGTGTACTCGGCAGCGGAGCTGGTGGTGCTCGGCCACCTGGCGGACATCACGTTCGAGGAGAGGGCATGAACACCGAGTCGATCAAGCGTTGGCTGGATGCCGTGGGTGTGCCCGGCGAAGTCGTCTCGATCGGCAGCGAGACCGACAACGCCTGGTGCCTGCTCCGCGTCGAGGAGGACGGCGCCGACGGGCTGGTCGCCTGGGAGGTCTTCTGGCGGGAGCAGGGCAACCGCTACGACTGGGCCCGGTTCTCCAACGAGCAGGTCGCGTGTCACTACCTGTTCGGCCGGCTCGCGTGGGCCCAGGTGGCCAGAGGTGCCGTCGGCGTGCTGCCGTGAGCCACTCACGTCCGTAGTCGGGTCAGGACCCGGTCCGGTGCGGTGCGCACCGTGTGCGGCATGCCCTCGCGCCGCAGGTCGGTGAGGAACTGTTCGTTGATCCCGCCGGGAGTCAGGTGCTTCTCGGCCACCTGGCCGAAGACGGCTGCGGGGACGAGGTCGTCGGGTACCTCACCCGTCCTGCCGGGCGAGGAGCTCCAACGCCCGCTCGTGCACGAGGCCGTTGGTCGACAGCGCCGAACCGCCGTCGATGCCCGGCTGCCCGGAGAGGTCGCTGAACCGGCCGCCCGCCTCGCTGACCAGCACGCGCATCGGCGCCACGTCCCAGGGATTCACGATCGGTTCGACCGCGATGTCGAGGGCTCCCTCAGCGACGAGGCAGTGCTGCCAGAAGTCGCCGAAGGCCCGGCTCTCCCAGCAGGCGTCCACGAGCCGGAGGTACGCCTCCCGCGAGTGGTAGGTGTTCCACGAGCCGAGGTCGGTGGTCGAGAGGGTCGCGTCGTCGAGCGCGGCGACTCCGGACACCGAGATGCGGCGTTCCCCCGCCGCGTCCCGCAGCCACGCACCCTCGCCCGTGGCGGCCCACCAGCGCCGGCCCAGCAGGGGTGCACTGACCAGGCCGACCACGGGCACGCCGTCCTCCACGAGCGCGATCAAGGTGGCCCACACCGGCACGCCGCGGAGGAAGTTCTTCGTGCCGTCGATCGGGTCGATCACCCAGACTCGTCCCGGCTGGGTGGCCGACCCACCGCGTTCCTCCCCCGCCACGGCGTCGTCGGGGCGCTCGGCGCCGAGCAGCGCTCGCACGGCGTCCTCGACGGCGGTGTCGGCGTCGGTCACGGGCGTGCGGTCGGGTTTGCTCTGCACGTCGAGGTCGAGTGCGCGGAAGCGCGCCGTGGTGATCGAGTCGGCGGCGTCCGCCAGTCGCTGTGCGAAGGCCAGGTCAACGGAGTATCCCAACACGGTCACGATGGTTTCATGTCGGTGCGCCGTAAGGTTGGCAAGGTGAGCGTGGTCCTACTTGCCGAAGACGATCCGGCGATCGCCGAACCGCTGTCGCGCGCGCTGCGCCGGGAGGGGTACGAGGTCACCGTGGTGGCCGACGGGCCGTCGGCGTTGGACGCCACGGCGCGCGAACGGGTCGATCTCCTCGTGCTCGACCTCGGGTTGCCCGGGATGGACGGCCTTGAGGTGTGCCGCAGACTGAGGGCCACCGACCAGGCGCTTCCGGTGTTGATGCTGACGGCGCGCACCGACGAGGTGGACTTCGTCGTGGGGCTCGACGCGGGCGCCGACGACTACGTCGCCAAGCCCTTCCGCCTCGCCGAGCTGTTGGCGCGGATCCGCGCGCTGCTGCGGCGTCGCGCCCCCGAGGTCCTGGAGTCCGGGGGCGTGCGCATGGACGTCGGTGCGCGGGTCGTCACCGTGGGCGGGTGCGAGGTCGCGCTGGCCAACAAGGAGTTCGAGCTGCTGCGGGTGCTGCTCACCAGGGCGGGCCAGGTCGTCAGCAGGGCGGAGATCCTCTCCGAGGTGTGGAACGACCTGTCGCCGGAGACGTCGCGGACGTCGAAGACGCTGGACATGCACATGTCGTGGCTGCGCCGCAAGCTCGCGAGGGCCGCGAACGGCACGGCCCGAAAGAGCGAGGAGCGCATCGCCACCGTGCGCGGGGTCGGTTTCCGCTTCAACACCGACTAGGACTTCATGCGTCGCCGCATCCTCTTCGCGATCCTCTCGGCCGTGGCCGTGACGGGCGTCGCGCTCGGCATCCCGCTCGGGGTCACCGGCTGGCTCTTCGTGGAGAACCTCACGCGGGAGGACCTGGCGTCGAACGCGCAGCGCATCGCCGCCATCCTGGACGACCAGTTGGCCGACGGTCGCCCGCTCGACCTCAGCCAGGTGCGGGTCGCGGTGCCGAGGACCGGCAACCTCGCCGTGATCAGGCAGGACGCGCCCGCGCTGCGCTACGGTCCTCCGCTCGGCGACGACGTCGTCGTGGAGACGGTGCCGATCGCGCAGAACGGCACCGTGCGGCTGGCCGTCCCGGCGCAGCCGATGCGTACCCAGCAGACGCAGGTCGCGGCGGCGGTGCTGCTGCTCGTGGTGCTGTCCGTCGGCACGGGGACCGTGGTGGCCACCGTGACCGCGCGCAGGCTCGCCCGG
>NZ_CM001466.1:3606970-3613651 GCF_000231055.2 Saccharomonospora azurea NA-128
GCCCCCACGACGGCGGTCAGCGCGGCCAGCTCGTCGTCGGTGGGAGAACCCTTCACGACGCGCAGCAGCGGGTGCGTGCGCTCGTCGGAGGTCTCCGTCGTCTCGGTCGACCCCGTCGCCTTCGTCGACTCGGCCCTGTGCGTCATCGACCACCTCTCTGCTCGCGCGGGCACACCCGGACCGGGTGGGCTGTCACAGCGGGATGTTGCCGTGCTTCTTGGGTGGCAGGGTCTCCCGCTTGTCCTGCAGCAACCGCAGAGCCCGGGCGACGTGGCCACGGGTGTGCGAGGGCGGGATGACGCTGTCCACGTACCCACGCTCGGCGGCCACGTAGGGGTTGCAGAGCGTGTCCTCGTACTCCTGGATCAGCTCGGTGCGCAGCGCCTCGACGTCCTCGCCGGCCTCGGCGGCCTGGGCCAGCCGCTTGCGGTGCACGATGTTGGCCGCGCCCTGCGCGCCCATCACCGCGATCTGGGCCGTCGGCCACGCGATGTTGATGTCCGCCCCGAGGTGCTTGGAGCCCATGACGTCGTACGCGCCGCCGTAGGCCTTGCGCGTGATGACCGTGACCAGCGGGACCGTGGCCTCGGCGTAGGCGTAGAGCAGCTTGGCGCCGCGCCGGATGATGCCGTTCCACTCCTGGTCGGTGCCCGGCAGGAAGCCCGGCACGTCCACGAACGTGAGCACGGGGATGTTGAACGCGTCGCAGGTGCGGACGAAGCGGGCGGCCTTCTCCGAGGCGTTGATGTCGAGGCACCCGGCGAACTGCGTCGGCTGGTTGGCGACCACGCCCACGCTGCGCCCCTCGACGCGGCCGAAACCGACGATCACGTTGGGCGCGAACAGCTCGTGGACCTCGCAGAAGTCGCCGTCGTCCACGACTCGCGAGATGACCTCGTGCATGTCGTACGGCTGGTTGGCCGAGTCCGGGATGAGCGTGTCGAGCTCGCGGTCGGAGTCGGTGAGGTCGTCGGCGATCGAGCCGGACCCGGGTTCGGCAGTGTCGAAGACCGGCGGCTCGGAGAGGTTGTTCGACGGCAGGTACGACAGCAGCTCCTTGACGTAGGAGACGGCGTCCTCCTCGTCGGAGGCGAGGTAGTGGGCGTTGCCCGACTTCGTGTTGTGCGTCCGCCCGCCGCCGAGGTCCTCCAGCGTCACCTCCTCCCCGGTCACCGTCTTGATGACGTCGGGTCCGGTGATGAACATCTGCGACGTCTTGTCGACCATCACCACGAAGTCGGTGAGCGCGGGCGAGTACACGTGCCCGCCCGCGTTGGCGCCCATGATCAGCGAGATCTGCGGGATCACGCCGGACGCGTGCGTGTTGCGACGGAAGATCTCGGCGTAGAGGCCGAGCGAGACCACGCCCTCCTGGATGCGGGCGCCGCCGCCCTCGTTGATGCCGATGATCGGCCGGCCGGTCTTCATGGCGAGGTCCATGACCTTCACGATCTTCTCGCCGTAGACCTCGCCGAGCGAACCGCCGAACACGGTGACGTCCTGGCTGAACACGCACACCGGGCGACCGTCGATCGTGCCGTAGCCGGTGACGACGCCGTCGCCGTAGGGCCGGTTGCGGTCCTGTCCGAAGTTGGTGGAGCGGTGGCGGGCGAGTGCGTCCAGCTCCACGAAGGACCCCGGATCGAGCAGGAGGTCGATGCGCTCGCGGGCGGTCTTCTTGCCCTTCGCGTGCTGGCGTTCGACGGCGCGCGCCGAGCCCGCGTGCACGGCTTCGGAATCGCGGCGGTACAGGTCGGCGAGCTTGCCCGCCGTCGTGTGGATGTCCGGCTCCTCCGCCGGTGGCGTCCCGAGTGGCTCCGTCGCGCTGCTCATGGACGCCGAGCTTAATCAGCTCGCGGGCTCGGCAGCGGATTGCGTTGGCAATCTCACCGCGCTCCTCCGCGGTGATCGCCTCGCTGTCTAGGGTGAGGTGTGTGACAGCGTCGCGACACCTCGACGCGGGCCGTCTGCGCTCGCTCCTGCTCGCCCCGGTCGGGCCCTACGCCTCCCTCGACGTCGTCGCCCGGACCGGCTCCACCAATGCCGATCTGCGGGCGGCGGTGGCCGCGGGGCAGCCGGACCGGACCGTGTTGCTCGCCGAGGAGCAGACCGCGGGTTCCGGGCGGCGGGGCCGGGACTGGGCCTCACCACCCGGGCAGGGCATCTACCTGAGTGTGTTGCTGCGGCCCGCCGAGGTGCCCATGGCGGCTCTGGGCTCGCTCGCGATCGTGGCCGGGCTCGCGCTGACCGACGTCACGGCGGAGCTGGGCGTCGACGCCGTGCTGAAGTGGCCCAACGACGTCCTCGCGGGTCCCGGCCGCGCGAAGTGCGCCGGAGTGCTCGCCGAGACCGTCCCCTCCGACGAGCAGGCGGTGGTGCTGGGCATCGGCCTCAACGTCCTGCCGATGCGGGAGCCGGTGCGGCCGGGGCCGGGCGGGCTGCCCGCCACCTCGCTGGCCGAGCAGGGTGCGCGTATCACCGACCGCACCGACGTCGCCGCGTTGTTGCTGGCGGCGTTGCACGAACGGGAACTGCCGTGGCGCCGGGCCCGTGGCGACCTCGCGGCGGCCGGGCTCCTGGACGACTACCGCGCGCGCTGCGCCACCCTGGGACAGCAGGTGCGGCTGGAGGTCGCGGGCGGACGCGCCCGCCTGGCCACGGTCGTGGACGTCGACCCGAGCGGCGCACTCGTGGTGGACGACGAAGGCGGCCGCAGGCGCTCCGTGTACGCGGCCGACGTGATCCACCTGAGGGCCGTGTCCGAGTAGTCCACGAGTAGTCCACAACCTCTCGAAACGGCGGAGTGGGCGAGCCGCGCACGCGGTACGGTGAGGCCCACGACGACGGACGAGTGGTGGGGGTTGACGAGGTGGCCTATCCCGACAGTTTGCTCAGCGAGGGCGAGCAGGTCGTGGCGCACAAACATCCGCACTTCAAGATGCTCGTCTTCCCGGTGCTCGCGCTCGTGCTGATCGTGGCCGCGGCGGTCGCGGCCGCCGTGTGGGCCCGCGATCTGGAGCCGCCGTGGGACATGGTGGGGCTGATCGCGGTGGCCGCTGTCGGCGGCATCCTGGTGATCTGGCTCTTCCTCGTGCCGTTCGTGCGGTGGCGTACGACGCACTTCGTCGTCACCACCGACCGCGTGATCGTCCGGGAGGGCGTGATCAAGCGCACGGGCATCGACATCCCGATGCAGCGCATCCACAGCGTCCGGTTCGAGCACGGGCTCGTCGACCGGATCTTCGGGTGCGGCACGCTCGTGATCGAGTCCGCGTCGGACGAGCCGCTCACCTTCGACGACATCCCGCAGGTCGAGCAGATGCACACCTACATCTACCGCCAGGTCAACGACAACCCCTACGACGACTTCGACGCGCGGGGCGGTCGCGGGCAGGGCGCGTTCCAACCCGAGGACGGGCGGCAGGAGCGTTATGGGCGTGCGTGAGCTGGGGCTGCCCGAACGGCTCGGCTCGGGCGAGTCGCTCCCGTCGCGGGTCGAGATCTGGGAGGTCGGTCCGCGCGACGGCCTGCAGAACGAGACGGAGGTCGTGCCCGTCGAGGTCAAGGTCGAGTTCCTCGACCGGCTGGCGCGAGCGGGCCTGACCACGCTGGAGGCCACGAGCTTCGTGCACCCGAAGTGGGTGCCGCAGCTCGCCGACGCCGAGGAGCTGCTGGCCCGGCTGGACCGGCGCGACGGTGTGCGGTACCCGGTGCTGGTGCCCAACGAGCGTGGGCTCGACCGGGCTCTCGCGGCGGGCGTGACCCACGTCGCCGTGTTCGCCAGCGCCACCGAGACGTTCGCGCGCCGAAACCTGAACTCGGGTCTCGACGCCCAGTTCGCGATGTTCGAGCCGGTGATCGCACGGGCGCGGGAGTCGGGTCTCGACGTCAGGGGCTACGTCTCGATGTGCTTCGGCGACCCGTGGGAGGGCGCCGTCGCGCCGGAACAGGTAGTGGCCGTCGGGAAGCGGCTGCTCGACGCGGGCTGCTCGCAGCTCTCGCTCGGCGACACCATCGGCGTGGCCACCGCGGCGAGTGTCGAGCGGGTGCTCGACGCGTTCACCGAGAGCGGGGTCGCGATCGGCGACCTCGCGGTGCACTTCCACGACACCTACGGCCAGGCGCTGGCCAACACGCTCGCCGCGCTGCGCAAGGGCGTCACCACGGTGGATTCGTCGGCGGGTGGCCTCGGCGGCTGCCCGTACGCGGAGTCCGCCACCGGGAACCTCGCCACCGAGGACCTCGTGTGGTTGCTCGACGGGCTCGGCATCGAGCACGGTGTCGATTTCGACGCGCTGGTCGAGACCAGTGCCTGGATGGCGACGCGGCTCGGGCGGCCGAGTCCGTCGCGCGTGGTCCGGGCGCTCGCGGGGTAACGTCGGTCGCCGGTCAAGCCGCCGGAGGGACGTGCCGATGGGGTGCCGTGGGTCGGGGAACCGATCCGGCGCCGTACACGTCCAATCCGGGGCCACTGCTGACATCAGTGACCCTTCGACGTCGGGGGGAGAGGCCGTGACCGAGCATCGACTGCAAGTGGAGGAGCTGCTCGCCGACTATCGCCGTAGTCGGGCGCAGCTCGCGGACGTGCATCAGCAGTTGGCGCGGGTCAGCGCCACCGCGCAGAGCGCGGACGGACTCGTGACCGCGACGGTCGGCGCGCGGGGCGAGCTCACCGACCTGGTCCTCGACGCCGAGGCCTACACGCGGTACCGCCCGTCGGAGCTCGCGGCGCACATCGTGCGGGCGGCGAAGGAGGCCACGGCGGAGGCGTTCAGCGGGGCGGAGGAGATCCTGGCGCCCGCGTTGGGCCGCAGCGCCGATCCCGGTGCGGTGTTGTCGGGCACCGCGGACCTCTCCGACGACGAGCTCGCCGTCGGAGACGAGGAGGACGACGACGCCGGGTTCGAGGACCAGAACTGGCTCGACGACAGCGAATGGTCGAAGACCCGATGAGCGGCGGATTCGAGGCCGACCCGCGCAGGCTCGCGGCCGAGGCGGGGGAGTTCACGGCGCTGGCCGAGCGGGCGCGGACCGTCGCCAGGGACCTGGCCGACGCTCTCGACGCGGCGCCGCGGCCGTGGGGCTCCGACGCCGTGGGCGAGAGTTTCGCCGCCGTTCACGTCGAGGCGGCCGACCGGGCGAGGGCGCAGACAGCCGAGGTCGCCGAGGCGTTCGAGCAGTTCGGCGCCGCACTGCGGGAGGCGTCGACGGCGTACGGCACCGCCGACACCGACGCCGCGGACGCGGTGCGGGCGGTCGAGCAGCCGGATCACACGCGGTAGGGGAGGGCCGATGGGCATCGAACTTCCCCCCGAACTGGCCGCGATGGCCGAGGTCACCGGGGTGAGCTGGCCGGAGGCGGACGAGGACGCGTTGCGCGAGCAGGCCGAGGTGTGGCGCAGGGCCGCCCGGGAGTTGACGGCCCTGGCGGGCGATGCCGACGCGTGCGCGGAGAGGGCGCTCGGCGCGATGTCGGGCGGTGCGGCGGACGCCGCCCGGCGTCGATGGGCGACGCTCGGCGACGCCGATTCGGGACTGCTCGCCGAGGCCGTGCGCGGTGCCACCCGAGCGGCGGATCGGCTCGACCACGCCGCTGAACAGGTGGGCAGGGCGAAGGTGGAGATCGTCCGGCAGCTCGTGGCCGCGGCGAACACGCGCGACGCCGCCGTCGTCGCCGCCGATGCCGGACATCCGGCGGCCCTGCTGGGAGTCGACACGGTGTTGCGCGGTGCGGCACGTGAGCTCGGGATGGTGACCGAAGGGTTGGTCGACGCGGTGGGCTCGCCCGAGGCGGTGGGACAGCCGTTGAGCACGGCGTCGGAGTCGGTCGACGACCTGGCGGGGGCACCGGGCCGGCTCGGCGAGGACGGGCTCGGCGAGCCGCTCGACGGGGTGCGAGCTCTGGCCGAGTTCGGCGGTGACCCCGGCGCCGATGGTTCCGATGGCTCCGACGGCTCAGGCGACCCGAGTTCTCACGGTCTCGTCGCTGCCGAGGGGCTCGGTGCGGTCGCCGCACAGCTCGGGGGCGACGTGGGCGAGGTCGTCGGAGGCGTCGGCGCGGACGGGGTGTCCGAGGACGCCCGGGACGGGGCGGACGCCGACCCGGGTGGGAACGTGAGCCCCGGTGTGGTGCCCGAGGACGTGCTGGCGTCGGAGGACACCGGCCCGATCGCGCTGACGCAACTGCCGACGCCTCCGCGCGGGCAGGTCTTTCCCGGCGTCGGTGCCGATGCCCCGACACCGCCCAGTGGGACGGCCTTCCGCCCGCCCGAGGTCGCCGCCGGACCCGCGACCGGGCACACCCACCTCTCCGGCCTGGCACCGTCGGTCGCGGCGAATCCGATGCCGCACCCGGGAATGCCGGGGCCGAACCCCGTGCCCAACCCCATGCAGAACCCGGGCGTCCACGTCGCGCCGCAGCCGATGCCGGGACCGAATCCGGTGGCTCAACCGGCGCCGTTCGCGCCCCCGGCGGCGTGGGGCCCACAACACGCTCAGCGACCTCCCGTGCCCCCGGTTCCGGGAGGACAGCAGGGCGCCTTCGGCGCGGTACCGCCCGGATACAACACCGCGGCCCCGCAGGGGCGTGCTCCCGCCGCGGCGCCCGGAGCACCGCAGGCACCGGGGGCGGCGTGGAACGCGCCGTATCCGGGGCATCCGCCTCCGGCCTCGTCCGGGGGA
>NZ_CM001466.1:3613751-3634358 GCF_000231055.2 Saccharomonospora azurea NA-128
CGACCGCGCGGCGCGGCTGGGCGGCGGTGACTTCCGCCCCGACCAGCGCCGGTACAACGTCGCCGAGCTCGACATGGTGGCCGACGCGCTCGACACCTCCGCCACCGCGCTCGCCCAGCTGCTGCAGCGGGAGCGGCAGCTCGTCGGTGACGTGTCCCACCAGCTGCGAAGCCGGCTCACCGCGCTGCAACTCCGGCTGGAGCCCCTGACCACGCATCCCGACCCGGACGTCTCCGACGCCGCGGGCACGGCCCAGGAGCAGGCCGACCGACTGGCCGCCGTGCTCGACGAACTGCTCGCCGCCGCTCGTGCGGCGAGCGAGGTGGGAGCCGAGCCGATCGACCTCTCCGCGCTGCTGGGCGAGGTCGCCGACGAGTGGCGACCCGTGTTGAAGCGCCACAACCGATCGCTGCGGCTACGGGTCCCCGACGGGCTGTGGGCGCGGGCCACGCCGGGACGGCTCCGGGAAGTGCTGAGCGTGCTGCTCGACAACTCGACCAAGCACGGCGCGGGCACCGTGTCCGTGACGGCACGGCGGGGCAACACCGACCGGACCGTCGTGGTGCAGGTGTCCGACGGCGGTAGCGGCATCCCCGACGACCTGGCCTCACACGTGTTCGAGCGCGGCTTCTCCGGCAGCGGCTCGACCGGGGTCGGGCTGGCCCTGGCGCGCGCTCTGGCCGAGGCCGACGGCGGGCGGCTGGAGCTGTCCGTCAAACGCCCCGCGACGTTCAGCCTGTTCCTGACGATGCCGAGTCCGAGCGACGTGGGCGGCGTGAGCTGGCCCGCCGAGCGCGTGCCGCGATAGGCGGTGACGAGGCCCGCGACTCAGCGTGGCGCGTCCGCGGTGGTCGTCTCGTCGGCGGGGTGGTCGCGTCGCTTGCGGCCGAGTTCGTCCGGGAACACCCACCGGCGGAAACCCCAGAACCGGAACGCCATCGCGAGCAGCATGCCGATGATCGAGCCCGTGGCGAAGTCCGCGACCTCCTGCACGAACCGCGAGACGTGGGGGACCTCCAGGTTGAACACGTACCGCGACATGTACAGCGGGATGAGGTTGATGACGATCGCCACGCCGCTGACCAGGAAGAACAGAGCCGCCTCGTGAGCGCGTTCCCGGCCGCCCCGGGTGCGGAACGACCACTCGCGGTTCAGCACGTACGACACGATCACCGCGATCATGATCGCGATCGCCTTGGCCGTCGTCGGTTTCGCAGCGAGGATCGTGAGTTTCAGCAGGTACCAGATGCCGTTGTCGACGACGAAGGTCGTGCCGCCGACGACCGCGAACTTCAGCAGCTCCCGGTGCTTCACCAGGATGGCGCGGAGCGGTTCGGGCACGCGGGCGAGAACGGATTCGACAACGGCCACGTCGCGCAGTCTACGCAGAACGACGTGGGCGAAGGCGCAGCCCGGGGCGTCGCGAGCGGCGTTCCCGCAGCAGGAAACGCAGTGGTGACCGAGCGTGGCCGTCGTCGGGAACGGCGTGCGTCGTGGTGGTGGGCGGCCCGAGCGACGGCGTGCTCGCCACCGAGGGAGCCACCGAAGTCGTCGTCGGTGCGGTCGTCGGCGAGGGGGTCGGTACTGCCGAGCCGGTCTGGTCGTCGGCGTCCCCGGTGGCGGGGCGCTCGCGTTCCGGCGCGAACTCGTGGGACAGCAGGCCGGGCAGCAGAGGGTCGAGTTCGATCGTCTCGGTCGCGGTGTCGTCGCCGAGGGTGGCGGTCACCGTCACCGTGTCCGCCCGGTGGGTGAGGGGGACGTGTGCCCCCAGGCGCGCGGTGTCGCCGGGCTCCAGCGGCGTCCGGGAGGTACACCGCAGGGACTGTTCGTCGCGGTCGCACGTCAGCCGGTACGTGTGCACCGCCCACGCCGGGACGTCCAGGGAGACGGCGGCGTCGGCGCTGCGCACGCCCTCGCTGCGCACGGTGACGTCCAGGTGCCTGCCGACGGCACGGACGTCGAGATCGACGACGTCCAGCTTCACGGTCACGGGGACCGTGAAGGACGCCGGCTGCGCACCCGAGACCTTCACCACGCCCCTCGCCGTGCCCGACCGGGCCTCGGGCGAGGCCGCCACCCGGAACCGCAGGACCTCGCGTTCGCCGGGATCGAGCCGGCCCGGGACCTCGCACGAGACGGTTTCCTCACCCTCCGGGCACGGCACCGGAGCCGAGACGTTCGACTCCACCGTCCCGGAGTCGGCCCGCGCCGTGCCGGCGGTGTCGTCGGGGGCGCCTCCGGCCTCGGGTTGCGCGATCGCCGACACGCCCTCGGGCAGGGTCAGTTCCACGGACGGCGACGTCGCCGGCACGCTGCCGTCGTTGCGCACGGTCACGTCGAGGTCGGTGGGGTCGCCTCCGGCGTCGAGTGCGACACCGTCGTCGGGGGAGGACGCCGTGACCTTGGGCGGGGACGCGGGCCGCTGCGGTTTCGGGACCGGGTTCCCGTCGCCGGGTTCCTCGTCCGGAGGTGGTTCGGGGGTGTCCTCCCCGGGCGGGAGGACCGGCGAGGCGGGCGGGTCGAGGGTCAGCGGCGGCGGGGGCAGTGTGGGCGGAACGGACGGCTGGTACGAGTCCGGCCTCGGTTGCGGCACCGGGAGCGTCGGAAGCGGCGGTTCCGAGGGCGGGTTCTCCGTCGTCGGAGCCGGGTCGCTCGGCACGGACGTGCCGGGTGACTGCGAACCGTCGTCGGCCTGCGGCCGGAACGCCACGGGACCACCACTCACGCCCCCCGCGGCCAGTGCCACGGCGACGGCGGTGGCGAGCGCGACACCCGACACGGCGACGCCCAGGAACTGCCGAGGACCCGCCTCGGCGGGCCGGGACGTGCCCGCCGAGGTCGTGACGTCCCCGGTCGTGGTGAGGGTCGCCGCCGCGGCGGCGGGCTGGTCGCCGCCGGAGAGGTAGCCGAGGGCGGCGCTGCCCAGCACGAGGAAGGCCACGACCCCACGCAGGGAACCGTTGACGTCGGCGAGCTCGTCGGCCAGCGCCCGGCAGCGGGCGCAGTGGTCGAGGTGGTGTTCCACCTGGGCGCGCTCCCGCAGGGAGAGCCCGTCGCGTGTCCACGCGCCGAGCTTTGTCGCTGTCGCCCGGCACCGTGGTGACGACGTGTCGGCCAGGTGGGCCTGGAGGTACTCCTGCCGCAGTCCCGCGCGAGCGCGGTAGGCCAGCGAGGACACGGCGCTGGGCGACATCCCCAGCAGCGGTGCGACCTCGGACGGCGGCTGCTGCTCGATCACGGTGTGCCACAGGACGGTCTGCCAGCGTTCGGGCAGCCGGTGGAAGGCGCGGGTCACGAGGCTGCGTTCGAGGTCCTCCACCGCGGGGTCGGTGAAGGTGGTCGTGCCCGTCTCGCCCGCGACGGCTGAGACGGCTGAGACGGCTGAGACGTCGTCGGTGGGGCGGACACGGCTCGCCGCCCTCGCCCTGGCGTACGCCGTGTGCCGCACCGTGGTCAGCAGGTACGCGCGGAAGGCGTGGTCGGGTCCCTTGCCGTCGCGCAACACGTCGAGGACCTTCGCGAACGACTCCGCCACCACGTCGTCGGCGTCGGCGGCGCTGCGGCACAACTGCCGGGCCAGCCGGGTGGCGGCGGCCACGTGGCGTTCGTAGAGCGCGCCGTACTCCTCGATCCGGCCCGCGCGGACCGACGCGATGAGATCGGCGTCGCCGCGGGCGTGCGGACCCCCGGAGTCGGTGGTCACGGCAGTCCTTCCTCTCGCGGGAAAACCTCGGGTGCGGTCGCGGTCAGTGTGCCGACTCGCCACAGGGCAGCATGCCTTGGGTCGGGCAGTCCCGGAAGCCCGACACCCGGCGTCATTCCATCGGATGACGACGAAGGGTTCAGGGGGCCGGTCGGGGCTGGCGGCCTCGGCGATGTCGTTTCGTGATTTCCTTGTCATCGTGAGGCAGTCGATGTGTGACGAGTGGTGACGCGCCCGATGTCCACCACCACCGGTTCCGAGGTACCCGCCCGGGAGGAGCCCCGCCTGTCGCTGCGGGCGTCGCTGGCGAGGCTGTCGGTCCGTCCCCGTTCGGTGGCACTGCTGGCGTTGCTGCCCGTGCTCGCGATCGTCGGGGGTGTCCTCGGCTGGCTCTTCGACTGGCGGCTGGGAGTCGACAGCGCCGTCTACCGCGCCGGCGCCCTGACGCTGCTGCAGGGTGATCCGCTGTACGCGGGCAACACGCTTGGCTCCGAGCCGTGGTGGGCGCTGCTGCCCTTCACCTATCCGCCCGCGGCGGCGCTGTTGTTCGCGCCGCTCGCGTTCTTCCCCGTGCAGGTCGCGTGGGGCGTGGTGTCCGCCGTGTCGTTCCTGGCGCTCGCGCTGGTGGTGCGGGTGACCATCGCGGCGCTGCCGCGGCTGCGGGAGGACCTGCCGCGTTGGGCCTCACCCGCCCGCGCGACGCTCATCTTCACGATCGTCTTCTTCGGGCTGGAGCCCGTGTGGCGCACGATCTTCCTCGGCCAGATCAACATCATCCTGATGGCGCTGGTCGTCGTGGACGTGCTGGTGGTGTGCCGCAGGGACAGCCGCTGGGGCGGGGTGCTCGTCGGGATCGCCGCCGCCGTCAAGCTCACTCCATTGATCTTCATCCCGCACCTGCTGTTCACCGGCCGCAAGTGGGACGCCGCGAGGGCGTTCGGCACCTTCGTCGGCCTCCAGGCGCTGATGTTCGTGATCGCCCCGTCCGACGCGCTGCGCTTCTGGACCCACACCGTGTTCAACCAGGGACGCATCGGGCCCATGCACTGGGCGGGCAACCAGTCGCTGAACGGCCTCGCCAACCGCGTCACCGACCTCGCGCCGTGGGCGTCGACGGTCGCGCTGGGCGTCGGTGCGCTCCTGGCGCCGTTCGCGATCTGGGTCATGCTGCGCTTCCATCGCCGGGGACAGCACCTGTACGCCCTGCTCGTGACCGCGTTCTACGCGTTGCTGGTCTCGCCCGTGTCGTGGTCGCACCACTGGGTGTGGGCGGTCCCGTTGATCGTCGTGCTGGTGGCCCGCCTGCCGGAGACCACACCCGCGACGGCGTGGCGGCGCTGGGTGCTGGCGGCCTCGGTCATCGTCGTGTTCGTCAGCTGCGTGCTGCTGGTGCTGCCCAACGGTCGCAACCTCGAACTGCACTGGGAGTTCTGGCAGTTCGTCCTCGGCAGTGCCTACCTGCTCGTGCCGGTGGCGCTGGCCGTGACGTTGGGTGCCCGCTGGTGGCTGCGCCGTCGCGCTGCCGACGGCGAACCTCGGCCCGCCACGCCGGCCGACCGGTCGTCCCGGCCGGGCTGAGTCGCCGAGCGGGCCCCCCTTAGGCTGGACGCACCATGGACTCCCGAACAGGACTGCCCGTCGTGGGCATGGTGGGTGGCGGCCAGCTCGCCCGGATGACTCACCAGGCTGCCATTTCCCTCGGACTGTCGCTGCGTGTGCTCGCGGCCGGTGAGAACGAGTCCGCCGGCCTCGTGGCGGGCGACGTCGTTCAGGGACACCACACCGACCTGGAGGCGCTGCGCGCCTTCGCGGGCACCGTCGACGCGGTGACGTTCGACCACGAACACGTGCCCGGCGAACACCTGCGCACCCTGGAAGCGGAGGGCGTCGTGCTGAGGCCGGGGCCGTCGGCGCTCGCGTTCGCGCAGAACAAGCTGCTCATGCGCGAGCGGCTCGCCGCGCACGGCCTGCCGGGTCCGGCGTTCACCGAGGTCACCGACCCCGACGACGTGTGCGCGTTCGGCGACTCCCACTCCTGGCCCGTGGTCCTCAAGGCCGCGAGCGGCGGATACGACGGCCGCGGCGTGTGGATGGTGGACTCGGCGGACGAGGCGCGCTCGCTGGTGCCCGAGCTCCTCGACGCGGGCACGCCGTTGCTCGTGGAGGAGAAGGTCACCATGCGCCGGGAGCTGGCGGCGCTCGTCGCGCGCTCGCCCTACGGGCAGGGGTCGGCGTGGCCGGTCGTGGAGACGGTGCAGCGCGACGGCATCAACACCGAGGTGCTGGCGCCCGCGCCGAACCTCACCGCCGCGAAGACCCACCAGGCGCAGGAGCTCGCCCTGCGCATCGCCGACGAACTCGACGTCGTGGGTGTGCTGGCCGTGGAGCTGTTCGACACCGACTCCGGGCTGCTGGTCAACGAGCTGGCCATGCGGCCCCACAACTCCGGCCACTGGACCATGGACGGTGCGCGCACCTCGCAGTTCGAGCAACACGTGCGCGCGGTGCTGGACTATCCGCTCGGCCTCACCGAACTGCTCTCGCCCACCGTGATGGCCAACGTGCTCGGGGCACCCGAGACGCCGAAGATGAGCCCCGACGAGCGGCTGCACCACCTCTTCGCGCGGTTCCCGGACGTCCGGGTCCACCTCTACGGCAAGGGCGAGCGGCCCGGGCGCAAGCTCGGCCACGTCAACGTGCTCGGCCCGATCGACGACGAGACCCGGCAGCGAGCCCGGTTGTCCGCGCGCTGGCTGTCGCACGCCGAATGGCTCGACGGCTACCAGGTCCACTGACGTCCCGGAGAGGGTCGGCAGAACCCTCCCGTGTTCTTCGTCCCCGCAGCAGAAGGAGCACCACGTGAGTACCCCCGCCGTCGGCCTCATCATGGGCAGCGACTCCGACTGGCCGGTGCTGGAGGCCGCCGCCACGGCACTCGACGACTTCGACGTGCCGTACGAGGTCGGGGTCTACTCCGCACACCGCACGCCCCAGCGGATGCTGGACTACGCGCGGTCCGCCGCGAGGCGTGGGCTCAAGGCGATCATCGCGGGTGCCGGTGGGGCCGCGCACCTGCCGGGCATGGTCGCCGCCGCGACGCCGCTGCCGGTGATCGGGGTTCCCGTGCCGCTGAAGTACCTCGACGGGCTGGACTCGCTGCTGTCGATCGTGCAGATGCCCGCGGGTGTGCCCGTGGCCACGGTCTCGGTCGGCGGGGCACGCAACGCGGGGCTGCTCGCGGTGCGCATGCTGGCCGCCTCCGACCCCGCCCTGCGGGCACGGATGGAGCGGTTTCAGGACGACCTCGAAACGCTGGTGCTCGACAAGGACGCCGCGCTGCGGCAGCGGGTCTCCGAGAGCCGGTGACGACGCAGGCGGGTCTCAGCGCAGCCGGTCGCGCAGTTCCCGCTTCAGCACCTTGCCCGCCGCCGACACGGGGATCACGTCGACGAAGTGCGCCTCCCGCAGCCGCTTGGCGGGCGGCACCTGCTCGTTGACCGCCGTCAGGATCGCCTCGGCGGTGAGGGCGTCGGCGTCGCCGGAGCGCACCACGAAGGCGACGGGCAGTTCGCCGACGTCGGCGGCCGGACGGCCGACCACCGCCGCGGAGGCCACCCCGGGCACCGTGAGGAGCAGTTCCTCCAGTTCCCGCGGGTAGACGTTGTAGCCCTTGTACAGCAGGACGTCCTTCTCGCGGTCGACGATGGACACGAAACCCTCGTCGTCGACCACACCGATGTCGCCCGTGCGCAGCCAGCCGCGGTCGAGCACCGCCGCGGTCTCCTCGGGCCGGTCGTGGTAGCCCTGCATGACCTGCGGTCCCCGGACACACACCTCGCCGGGCGTGTGCGGCGGCAGCGCGTCGCGTTCCGGATCGCCGCCGACCGGCACGATGCGCACCTCGGTGTCGAACAGCGGCACCCCCACCGTGCCGACCTTGCGGGTGCCGGAACGCCAGCTCGGGTTGGTGGTCACACCCATCGTCGCCTCGGTGAGGCCGTACCCCTCGGTGATCACCGCGTCCGGGAAGCGAGCGGCGAGCGCCTCGCCCCGAGACCTCGGCATGGGCGCGGCGCCCGACGACAGGCCGCGCACCGACGACAGGTCGGCCGTGTGGAACTCCTCGCACCTCAGCAGCGCGGCGTACAGCGCGGGCGCACCCGACAGCGACGTGACCCGCAGCCGTTCGGCGTCGGCGACGAAATCTCGCGGCACGAAGCGGTCGTGCACGGTGACACTCGTGCCGCTGAGCACGCCGATGTTCAGACCGCCCAGGCCCATCGCGTGGAACCACGGCGTCAGGTTGAGCGTCACCCCGGTGCCCAGGCGCGACGGCCATTCGGTCTCGTCGCCGATCTGGGTGACGGTGACCTCGCCGGAGTCGTCGAGCGACGGCACGCCGCCCGAACCCCAGCAGGCGTACTGCAACGCGTTCGCCACGACGTTGCGGTGGGTCAGCAGCACGCCCTTCGACCGGCCGGTGGTGCCACCCGTGTAACCGATGTGAGCCAGGTCGGCCTGAGGGTCGATCTCCACGTCCGGACGGGTCGGGGGCGCGGCGGCGACGACCTGGTGGAAGTCGAGCGACACGGAGTCGCGCGGGTCGACCGTGACCACGATCTCGACGTCGGCCTCGCGCAGCGACTCGGCGACACCGCCGTGCGTGACCACCACCCGTGCGTCGCAGTCGGCGAGCTGCTCGGCCAGCGCGCGCGGCGGCAGCAGCGGATTGGTCGGACCGACGGTGCCACCGGCGAGGAGCGTGCCGTAGTAGGCGATCGGGAAGGCCAGGCAGTTGGGCAGGTGCAGGGCGACGACGTCACCGCGGCCCACGCCCCGGTGGGCCAGCGCGGTGGCGAAGCGGCAGGCCGCCTCCCACAGCTCGGCGAACGTCAGCTCCTCACCGCGATGCCGGAACGCCACCCGGTCGCGATAGCGGGCGGCGGCACCGGCGAGGATCGACCCCACGCCGACGTCGGGGTAGCGCAACGACGTCGGCAGTCCGGGAGGGCGAGGTGCGGTCGGCATCGTCCGACAGTACGAAGTCGCGTCGAGCGGCGACAAGGCGCGGGCTCCGAGTGGAGCAGGAGCACGGGACGGAACGCCCAACGCCACGACGCCGCGTTGGGCGCGGCGCACGACGCCGGTGCCGGTCGCTAGGGTCGACGTCGTGATCACCGACGGGACGGCCACGCACCGACGCGAGATCCGTGAGGAGGCGGTGCACTCGGCGCCGGCCAGGGCTCTGCTGCGCGTGTACTTCGACGACGTCGCGAGCCGCTACTACGGGCGCCCCGCCACCCCCGCGGAACTCGACGCGGCGATGGCCGAGGACCCGAGCGACGAGCTCACTCCGCCGGACGGGGCGTTCCTCGTGGCGTGGCGCGGTGGTGAGCCCGTCGGCTGTGTCGGCCTGGCACCGCTCGGCGACGGCGTCCTCCAGCTGGGCCGCATGTTCGTGCTGCCGTCGGAGCGGGGCCGCGGCCTCGGTGCCCGGCTCCTCGCCGCGGCCGAGGACGTCGCCCGCGAGCGCGGCGCGACGGCGATCCGCCTGAACACCCGCCACGACCTGGTGGAGGCGCAGCGGCTGTACCGCTCGCGCGGGTACCGGGACGCTCCCGCCTACACCGACGAGCCCTACGCCGAGGTGTTCTTCGAGAAACGCCTGCGCTGACGCCCGCTCAGGGGAGCTCGACGGTGGTGCGTTCGGCGTCGCGGTGAGCCTGGGCGCGCGCCGGGTCGGGATGGGTCACCTGCACCACGTGGGCCCCCGCCACGACCGGCGCCAGCAACGCGTCCACCACGCCGTCCGGCAGTGTCCAGTCCCGTGTGGAGTACACGCGGTCGCCGTCCCCGATGCCCAGTGCGGTGGCGCGGTCGCGGGCACGGGCCAGCAGGTCGTCGCAGGTCGTGCCCAGCAACGCCGGGGTGTCGCCGTCGATGGGCAGCAGCGGCGAGAAGTCGTCCCCGCACGCGCGGGCCTCGTTCAGGTAGTCGAACGTGCCGTCGGCGGCAGGTGTGGACAGACCCCGGCCGAGCGGGTCGAGCGCGACGACGGCCGTGTCGCGGGCCGGGCTGCCGTCGGCGTCGGGGCCGACGAAGGCCACGGCGGCCGTCGAGGCGTCCGCGACACCCACGACGTGGGCACCGCACCACCACGCCCCGAACAGGACGCCCGCCGTCTGCCAGTGGGCCGGAAGGTCCACGGCCACTTCGTCGCCGGGCTCGACGTCGAACTCCTCGACGAGCCAGTTGGCGGTCTTGGCGGCCCAGTTGGCGAGCGTGGCGACCGAGAGCTCGATCCGGCTGCCCACGGCGTCGTCGTAGTGGGTGATCAGAGGCCGACCCGCCGACGTCGACAACAAGGGCCGCAGGAGGTGCTCGGTGAGGCTCATGCGCCCAAGTTAGCGCCCGCCCGCGCCCGTCCCGCAGCCCGCCCGTCCCGGCTGCCCCGCCCCGCACCGTGTCCGCGCTCCAGGCACGCATGTTTGCGCCCTGCGACGCGAACACGCGTACGCAGGGCGCGGACACGATGTCGGGGGGAGGGTCAGTTCACGCACGTCACGCCGTCGGCCGTGATCTCCTCGTCGCCGGCGCCGGCGCCGGCGGGGGCCTGCGGGGCGGAGCCTCCTCCGGAGGGCTCGTCCTCGTCGGCGGGGTCGTCCGGCACGACGTCGGCGACGAACTCGCGCACCGCCTCCACGTCGACGCGCACGATGCTCTGCTCCCCGTCGGGGCTCCAGGCGGCGATGTCGACGACGGGGATCGTCACGAACGAGAAGTCGCCCGACGCGATGCCGCGGGTCTGCTCGGCGAACTTCAACAGATCGAGGTCGGCGTCGAGGACCAGCGCCTTGCGCAGCGTCTCGGAGAGCTTCTTCACGCGGTCGGTGTCGGTGAGCGTGCCCGCCGACAACACCTTGTTGAGTGCCGAGGCCAAGAACGCCTGCTGTCGTTGGATCCGGCCGAGGTCGCCCTGCGGAACACCTTTGCGTTGCCGGACGAACGACAGCGCCTCCCCGCCGGACACGGTCTGCACACCCGCCGCGAAGTTCGCGCCGGAGTCCGGGTCGGACGTCGGGTTCCTGAGGCACACCTGCACGCCGTCGAGCGCTTCGGTGAGCAGGTAGAACCCGAGGAGGTTCACCTCGGCGTAGTGGTCGATCCGGACGTGGGTGAACCTCTGCACGGTACGCACTAGTGCGGCGCGCCCAGCCTGGTCGGACTCCCTCGCCAGCGTGGCGTGCTCGGTGACGCCCTCGCCGCGCAGCGCGCGTTCGGCTTCGTACTTCGTCGTGCCGTACACCGAGTTGATCTTCGCCTGGCCGCCTCCCGGCACGTCCACCCATGTGTCGCGGGGAATGGAGATGCCCGTGGGCGACGACCCGTCGTGCGGGATGCGGAGCAGGATCAGGGTGTCGGTGCTCACCCCGGGGCTGCTCTCGGTCCGCAACTGCGCCAGCACGTGCGGCGGAAGCGGGTGGCCTTCCATATCGGTGCGCGAGTCGGTGCCCACGAGCAGGATGTCGGTGGCTCCGTCGTCCTCGGGCGGCGGCGGAGGCTCGTCACCGTCGGGCGGGGTCTCGTTCAACCGCAGGGCGTCGGTGGTGTTGACGTTGTCCTGGAGGAGGTCGAGCGTGGAGTACGCGTAGCCCGTCGCGCCGAGGGCCACCACCGACAGCAGTGCCACTGCCGAGCGCACCAACGCCCGCGCCGCTCGACGTCCGCGTCGACGCTTCGGCCGCCGCGCGACCGGGGCCGCGGGTGGCGAGGCGGCCTCGGGCTCGTCGGCTTCGGTGTCTGCGATGTCGGCGGTGTCTTCAGCGTCTTCAGCGTCTTCAGTGACTCCGGTGCCTTCGGTGTCTCTCGTGGCTTCGGTGTCGTGGCCGGTGTCGCCGGATTCCCCCGAGTCCGGGTCTTCCGTTGTCTCCTCGTTCGTCGTTGTCGGCCGGTCGGCCGCGTCGCCGTCGGAGTCCCGTCGCTCGGACGCCCCCTCGACCGCGTCCGGTTCGCGCGTGGCACCGCCCGTGTCGGCCGCGTCGTCGGCAGGACGCGTTTCACCCTCGTCCACGGTGGCTCCCCTCCACCCGCGTGCTGGTTACCAGCGAGTCAGCTTAGTTGACACAGGGCACTCCACCGGCCGTGATCGGTGCATCCTCGGATTCGCCGTCGTCGGCACCGCCGTCGTCGGTGCCCGTGGAGTCGCCGGCCCCCTCGCCGCCGGTCTGCTGCTGGGCGGGACCGCCAGCGAGGAACTGCTCCGGCGCGCCCGTGCCCGCGCCCGTGTCCGTGTCCGTGGGCAGCGCGAAGTCGGCGCCCAGGTGGACGGCGAGCGTGCCGCCCGGCAACTGCGGGTCGACCTCGACCGCGAGGTCGCCACCGAGTGCCTGCAGCAGCAGGTCGGCTCCGGCTTCCTCGCCCTGAGCGTGGTAGATCACCGTGGAGTTGAGCGGGTCGGTCGCCGCGTGGCTCTCGCCCCCGAAGCCCTGCCTGCTGAGCAGTGTCCGGGTGGCGTCGCCCATGGCGGCGTCTCCCGTGCCGTTGTAGATGTCCACGGTGTACGCCTCCGAGCCCGGTACCGACTCCGGAAGGTCCATGCGGGGGTCGCCCTTGCGCTCGTCGGGGATCAGCTCGTCGACGAACGCCTGCACCTGCAGTGGATCGACCTCCAGCACCTGGGCCGCGCCGACCACCTTGTCGCCCACCACAGGCATCGTGTGGAACTCGATGCTGCCGCCGGTGAGCCCGCGCATCTGGTTGGCGAACTCCAGCAGGTCCCAGTCGTTGGAGATGACCACCGACTTCTGCACGGCTCCGATGAGGTCGGACAGCCGTGCCGGGTTGAGCAGGATGTCCTTGGACAGGATCTTGCGCGCGAGCCCGGACAGGAACGCCTGCTGCCGTTGGATGCGGTCGAGGTCCGCGCGCTGGAGCCCGTCGCGCTGCCGCACGAAGGCGAGCGCCTGCACGCCCTCGATCGTCTGGACTCCGGCGGGCAGGTCGATGCCGGACTTGATCTCCTTGACGGCGTTGTTGAGGCACACCTCGATGCCGCCGATCACCTTGGTGATCTCGTAGAAGCTCGCGAGGTTCACCTCGGCGTAGCGGTCGATCATGCCGGGCCTGCCGACGAGCGTCTCGATGGTCTCGATCAGGTTCTTGCGACCGGCGACCTTGGCCTGCTCCTCGATGACGTCCTGGTCGGTCTCGCCCTGTGCGGTGAGGGTGCTGACCGTGTCGTTGTAGGCGTAGGCGAACGCGCTGTTGATGCGGCTCTCACCGTAACCGCCGGCGACCTGCACCCAGGAGTCGCGGGGGAAGGAGATCGCGGTCGCGCTCGTGCCGTCCTGGGGGATGTGGACGAGGATCATCGTGTCGGTCTGCCGGTCGCCCTGCTCGACACCCGCGTGCAGCATGTCGAGCACTTCCTGGGGGAGCGGGTTGCCCTGCGCGTCGGTGCGGCTGTCGACGCCGACGAGGAGGATGTCGACGGCCCCGTCGAGCGGGGGTGCGCCCGCCTCGACGTCGAACACGTCGGTGGTCGTCATGTTCGACTGGACGGACCCGATCACCTGCCACCCGTAGGCGGTGAGCACGAGGACCACCACGGACAGCAGGGAGAGCAGCGTGCGGCCGCCGACGAGGCCGATGGTGCCGACCCGGGACCGTCGTCGTGCCACCGGCGCATCGACCTCATCTTGCGCACCGTCGGTCACGTGAGTTTCCTCCCCAGTGGTGTCGTCCGGCGCACAGAGTACTGGCGCCTTGTACACGAAGACGTCGTCGAGATCGAAAACGTTGCTTCCACGTTGTGTTCGGTCGCGCCCGCTCGCGTGGCAGACTGCGGACGGGAGTAGGCGTGGGAGGACGCGATGCGAGTACTGGTTACGGGTGGCGCGGGTTTCATCGGGTCGCATTACGTACGGCAGGTTCTGTTCGGGGAGTACGCGGCGGTGAGCGACGCGGAGGTCGTCGTCCTCGACAAGCTGACGTACGCGGGGAGCCGGACGAACCTCGATCCCGTCGCCGACAGTCCCCGGTTGCGGTTCGTGCGTGGTGACATCTGCGATCCGTCGGTGGTGACCGAGGTGATGGCCGGGGTGGACCTGGTGGTGCACTTCGCCGCGGAGTCGCATGTGGACCGATCGATCCTCGGGTCCGCCGATTTCGTGCTCACCAACGTGCTCGGCACGCAGACGTTGTTGCAGGCGGCGCTGGACGCGGGGGTCGGCAAGTTCGTGCACGTGTCGACCGACGAGGTGTACGGGTCGATCGACGAGGGTTCGTGGACCGAGGACCATCCACTGGAGCCCAACTCGCCGTACTCGGCGTCCAAGGCGTCGTCCGACCTCATCGCCCGCTCGTTCCACCGGACGTACGGACTGCCGGTGTGCATCACGCGGTGCTCGAACAACTACGGTCCGTACCAGTTCCCCGAGAAGGTCGTCCCGCTGTTCGTCACGAACCTGATCGACGGCAAGCCGGTTCCGCTGTACGGCGACGGGTTGAACGTCCGTGACTGGTTGCACGTGGACGATCACTGTCGCGGCATCCAGCTCGTGGCCGACCACGGTCGTCCGGGAGAGATCTACAACATCGGCGGCGGCACGGAACTGACCAACCGCGAGCTCACCGAACGGCTGCTCTCGGCGGTCGGTGTGGGGTGGGAGATGGTGGAGCCGGTCGAGGACCGCAAGGGGCACGACCGTCGGTACTCGGTGGACATCACGAAGATCAGCACCGAACTCGGATACCGCCCGGAGGTGGATTTCGACGCCGGTCTCGCCGACACTGTGCGCTGGTATGCGGAGAACCGGCAGTGGTGGGAGCCGCTCAAGGAGCGCGCCGCGCTGGCCGCCGGGTGAGTCGCACGCCGCACGACGGGAACGACCGGTCGGCGACGGAGCCGAGACGAAGTGGGGAGTGGCGATGAGTCGAGCGGACGGCGCGGGCCTGGCGGTGTTGGTTCCCGGTGGGACCGGGCAGCTGGGGCGTGACCTGGCGGCGTTGGCCGACGAGCTCGGCGACCGTGTCGAGGTCGTCGCTCCCGGCTCGGCCGAGCTGGACGTCACCGAGCCCGGCGCGGTCGTGGAGGCGGTCAGCGACCTCGCTGCCGGGGCGGCGCAGAGCGGGCGGCGCGCGGTGGTCGTCAACGCCGCCGCGTACACGGCGGTGGACGCCGCGGAGGAGAACGAGGGGGCGGCGTTCGCGGTGAACGCCGACGGTCCGCGCATGCTCGCGGCCGTGTGCTCGTCGCGTGGCGTTCCTCTGGTGCACGTGTCCACCGACTACGTGTTCGGTGGCGACGGCGACCGGCCGTACGAGCCCGGCGACCCGCTTGCGCCGCGCAGCGCGTACGGCCGCACGAAGGCGGCGGGGGAGGACGCCGTCCTCGGTTCGGGGGCCCGCGCCTGGGTGGTGCGCACGTCGTGGGTGTACGGCGCGTCCGGGGCCAACTTCGTCAAGACGATGATGGACCTGGAGTCCCGCCGCGAGACGCTGTCCGTTGTGGACGACCAGGTGGGAAGTCCCACGTATTCCGCGGATCTGGCGCGCGGGCTGTTGGAGCTCGCCGAGCGGATCACCTCGGGCGACGCTCCACAGTCGACGGTGCTGCACTGCACCAACGCGGGCGAGACCACGTGGTTCGGGCTGGCTCGCGCGGTGTTCGCCGCGCTCGGGGCCGACCCGGAACGGGTACGGCCGTGCACGACCGAGGACTTCCCGCGTCCGGCGCCCCGCCCCGCGTACTCGGTCCTGTCCTCCGCGTCGTGGAGGGAGGCGGGACTGACCCCGCTGCGCTCGTGGCAGGAGGCGCTGGCCGCGTTCTTCGCCGAGATCCGGGCTCAGGACCCCACGGCCCGCCGGTAGGCCTTCAGCGTGGTCTCGGCGCACCGGCGCCACGTGAAGCTCGCCGCGTGGGCCCTCCGGGTCGCGGACGCCGAGGCCGCGGGCGGTGGCGCGACGGCCTGCCGAAGGGCGGCGGCCAGCGCGTCGACCTCGCCGTACGGCACGAGCGTGGCGAAGCCCCCCGACACCTCGCGCAGCGTCGGGACGTCGGTGCACACCACCGGGACGTCGCACGCCATCGCTTCGAGGACCGGCAGCCCGAAGCCCTCGTCGCGGGACGGGAGCACGAGTGCCGACGCCCCCGCCACGACGCGTTGGAGGTCCACGTCGGAGAGATAGCCGACGTGTCTCGTGCGCGAGGTGTGGGGGAAGCGACCCGGGCCCGCGAAGACCAGCGGTGGGAGTGCGGGATCGGACTCGTGGGCGCGCAGAAGCCAGTCGAGGCCCTTGCGCGGGCCGGACGCGCCCGCGAACAGCAGGTACTTCTCCGGCAGGCCGAGCTCGGTCCGCCGGTCCTCCGTGGGTGGCCGCCCGGTGAACCAGCCGGCGTCCACTCCGAGCGGGGTCACCTCGATCTTGTCGCGGTCGACGTCGAGGCGTTCGGCCACCGCATCGGCCACGGCCGCGGTGGGAGTGCAGATGACGTCGGCCCGCACCGCGCCACGGCGCACGAGTGCCGGAAGTTCCCGGTCGCTTGGGGCGAGCTCTTCGGGAGCGTCGAGGAACGCCAGGTCGTGGATGGTGAGCACCTGGGCGGCGCGCAGCGTGGCCGGCAGGACGAAGTTGGTGCCGTGCACGACGTCCGCGCGCCCGGCGAACGCCTCGACGGGTGGGAAGTCCGACCGCAGCCAGCTCGCCCGCAGCAGGCGTGCGGCGACGGGTAGACCCCGGGCCCGCACTCCGTGGGGCAGTGACGACCGCAGCCCACGCCACCCGCGCAACGTGAACGCCACCGCTCGGGTGTCCACGTTGGATTCCGAGGCGAGAGCCTCCGACAGCGAGGCCGTGTAGCGGCCGATGCCGGTGCGGTTGCCGAGCAGCGGGGTGCCGTCGAGCAGCACCCGCAACCGCCTAGCCACGGCGGAGTCCCTGGCGCGCGATCTTGCGGACCCGGCCCACGGCACGGCGGGCGAGTTCGGTGGGGCCGCCGTCGGCGAGATACGACCGCACCAGGTCCAGGTCGCGGCGCACGAGCTCCACCCTGCCCGGGCGCGGTGCCGGGGCGAGGTGGTCGGCGCCGGGGAGCCGGTCGGCCGCGGGTCTCGGGTCGCGGCAGAACTCCACGAGGGGACGCAGCACGTGAGGCCAGGTGAACCGTTCCGCCACCGACACCATCCGCTCGCGGCAGGCCTGGGCGAACTCGGTGTCGTACAGGCAGCGCTCCAGCGCCTCGGCCAGCGCCTGTGGATCCTCCGCGGGCACCACCACGCCGAGTCGTTCGTCGCGGACCAGGTCGGCGAAGGCGTCGCCGTCGGTGGTGACGATGGGCAGCCCGGCCCACAGGTAGTCGAGCACCCGGGTGCGGAACGCGAACATCGTCTCGACGTGCTCGTAGTGCGTGGTGACCCCGCAGTCGGCGTCGAGCAGCCAGTTCTGCCGCTCGTCGTAGGGCACCCACTGCTCGTTGAAGAAGACGTGCTTGCCCGTGAGCTCCAGGTCGTCGGCGAGCCGCCGGGTGCGGGCGGCGATGTCCATCTCGCCGACCTCCGGGTTCGGGTGCTTCATGCCGAGGAACACCAGCCGCGCGTCGGGGCGGCTCTCCTTCAGCGTTCCGAAGGCGCGCACGAGCGTGAGCGGGTCGAACCAGCTGTACACGCCACCGGCCCACAGCACCACGCGGTCGCCGGCGGACAGGCCGAGGGTGGACCGCAGCCCCGGCCCGGTGCGTCGGGGCGGCTCGGGCGACAGGCCGAACGGCACCACCGCGAGCAGGGACCGCGTGGTGGGGTCGGCGTCGTAGAGCTGGGGCGACAGCCTGCCGAGTGCCGTGAGGTGGCCGAGCCAGAAGTGCCGTTGCCGCTCGGAGGCGCACAGGAAGAAGTCGCCTCGCTCCAACTGCGCGTCGAGGACCCGGGTGACGCCGGCGAGGTCGGCCTCACGCCGGTCGTCGGCGGCGTCCTTGCCCTGTTCGAGCAGCTCCAGGTGCATGGGGTCGTAGACGTCGCAGACCACGATCTTGTGGGCGTACTCGCGCTTGAGCGAGGGAGCGAGTTCCAGCACGTGTCCCTGGAGCACCACGATGTCGGCCCAGGCGATGTGGTGGGCGAGGTCGCGCCTGCTCGCGGCCGTCACGGTGAACGGCGCGGGCGGCGGGTCGACGACCGGGTTGACGCTCACCAGCCGGACGTCGTGTTCGGCCGCCAGTACGGCGGCGATGTTCCAGGCGCGGATCGCGGGACCCGCCATGCGCTTGGTCAGCGTGTCGCCGGTGACGACGCAGATCGTGCGGCGTGTGCCGAACGTCTTCTCGATGCCGAAGACCTCGGTGAGGATGTCGTGGGCCGCGAGGTAGCGCGGCAGGGGGTACGCCGGTTCGAGGGCCTTGCGCAGCAGCGGCAGCAGGTCGGCGTCGGTGCGGACGCGCTTGGCCTGTTCCTCGGCGCGCGAGCGTTGCAGCGACGGCAACCGCTCCACGAACGCGTCGACGGCCAGCATCCCGGCCAGCGCGCCCCGCGACACCGGGACCGGGGAGGTCTCGGGCGGGCCCACACCGGATGCCAGGTCGAGCTGCGTCGGGTCGAGCTCACCGCGGGCGGTGGCGCGCCGCACGGTCAGCGCCAGCGCGGCCGGCAGTACCGAGGCCAGCGTCTCGTCCGACAGGTTCTTGTAGAGCGCGCACAGGGCGTTGCGTTCCAGCAGGAACGTCTCCCGGCCACTGTCCGGGCTGTCCACGGCGGACATCGTCCCGTGGTGCCGGTGGTAGGCGATGGACGTGGGGACGTACCGCACGCGCCAGCCGCGCAGGTTCAGCCGCCACCCGAGGTCGACGTCCTCGTAGAACATGAAGAAGTCGTCGTCGAAACCACCGAGCTCGGCGAACACGCTCGCGCGGACGAACATGGCCGAGCCGGTGGCGAACAGCACGTCCTTGGCGACGTCGTGCTCGGCCTCCGGCAGCTCCGCCAGCGGGGTGTCGGCGTGCCGCTTGTAGCCCATGCCGAACCAGGTCAGTCCGCCGTCCACGAAGTCGGCGCGCTCCCCGTCGAGGTCGAGAACCTTGCTCGCGACGGCGGCGACGGTGGGGTCGGCGCGCAGCGCGTCCACGGCGGCGTCGACCCAGCGGGCGTGCGGGCGGGCGTCGTTGTTCAGGAAGGCCAGCACCGTGCCCGTCGCGTGGCGCGCCCCCAGGTTGCAGCCTCCGGCGAAGCCGAGGTTGCGGTCGGAGTCGACGACGCGTGCGGCGGGGACGGCCGCCTGGATGCGGTCGGCGTCGTCGCCCGGCGAGGCGTTGTCGACGCAGACGATCTCCAGCCGCGGGTAGTCGAGCTCGGCGAGCGCGCGCAGACACGCGATGGTGTCGTCGGCGCCTCGATAGTTCACGACGACGACCGAGACCAGCGGTTGTGTGTTCCGCGCCGTTTCCCCCTGGGCCACCACGAAGCTCCCTTCCCCGCGGCGCCAGACTACTGCCCGGCCCACCGGCGCCAGACGTCACCTCGGCTTCGCACGCTCCCTCGTCGCACTTCAGCGCGTTGCCGCAGCGTCGAGGCCAGCCGTGCGGCGACGTCGGCCAGGACCCGGCAGCGCAGGGACACGCGGAAGTTCGCGGCCTCGGGCACGGCCGGGCCTGCGCGCCGCGCCCGCCGCAGCGTCAGCACGGCGGTGAGCGTCGCGAACCGGGCGAGCTCCCGGGCAGCCACCGCCGCGGGTGCGCACCGCAGCAGCATCAGCAGGCGGTTGCGCTCGTTCCAACGGTGGAACAGCGGGGAACCGGGACGACTGCTCGCCCCGTGCCGGTGGCTCACCACCGCGTCCGGGCAGACGGCGATGTCGCTGCCCGCCAACCGCAGCCGCCACGCGGTGTCGGTGTCCTCGTAGTAGCAGAAGAAGTCGGCGGGCACGCCCCCGACGCGGCGCAGTGTCTCGGTACGGAGCAGCACCGCGCCCCCGCAGAAGCCGAACGGGCGGTGCTCCGGGGGCAGCGCGGTCGCGTCGGCGCCGTGCCCGTCGGCGGTCAGCCGCACGCCCGCCGACTGGACGCTGCCGTCGGGGAGGCGGAGGACGGAGCCGACCGCGCCGAGCCGGGCGTCGCCCGCCAGCGTGTCCTCCAGCGCGCCCAGCCAGCCGGGGGCGGGGACGGCGTCGTCGTTGAGCCAGGCCACCAGCGGCGTCTCCACGTGCGCGAGGGCCGCGGCGAGCCCGCCCGCGTAGCCGGCGTTGCGGCGCAGGCGGATCACGCGCGGACGACTCGGGTGCCGGGCGAGCAGCGCCGCCGTGCCGTCGTCGGACGCGTTGTCGACCACGAGCGTGCGATGTGGACGATCCTGCGCCGCGAGGCCGTCCAGGCAGTCGGTGACGTGGTCCGCTCCGCGCCAGGTCACCACGACCACGGTGGTGACGGCGCCGGGCGGCGGGGCGCTGGTCGGCACCGGGGCAGGATAGCCCGCGCGACGGCGGCAGAATGGCCGCGTGCCGGAACTCGTGGTGATCGCCGAGCAGCTGCTCGCTGAAGTGCCGGGCGGCACCGGGCGCTACACCGCGCAACTACTGCGCGCGCTCGCCGACACCGCGCCACCCGGCTGGACCGTGTCCGGTGTCGTCTCCCGGCACGCCGACGTCGAGGCCGCCCGGATCGACGGGGTGGCGGGTCCCCGCGTGCTGCCGCTTCCGCCGAGGGCGCTCGTGGCGAGGGTTCACAAACGTGGACAACGCAGATCAAGGCTCCGGCCCGCCGGAGGACTCTGCACCTCTTCCGTTGACGGAACCGGCCGACGGCACACCCGATGTGATCGCCGACCCAGCCACGTTGCGCGCGGCATGTGCACGACTGGCCGAGGGCAGCGGCGCGCTCGCCGTGGACACCGAACGTGCCTCCGGCTACCGCTACTGGCCGA
>NZ_CM001466.1:3634458-3638606 GCF_000231055.2 Saccharomonospora azurea NA-128
CGCGTCGATGGTGAAGGCGTGGGTGTGCCGCCACCCGCCGTCGCCGGTGGGTTCGGCGTCGGCGAGGTGTTCGTGCCCGTCGGGCAGGTCGACGTGGACGTGGCGCAGGGCTCGCGGGTCGCGGCGCGGCCACAGCCGGATCGCGGCGAGGCTGCCGAGCACGGTGAGTCCGCTGAGCACCAGCCAGCCCCGGGTGAAGCCGCTCGCGGTGACGAGCCACCCCGCGACGGGGTAGCTCACGAGCCAGCAGGCGTGCGACAGGGAGAACTGGGCGGCGAAGACGGCGGGCCGGTCGGCCTCGTGCGCGGAGCGACGCAGCACGCGTCCGACCGGGGTGAGCACGAGTCCCGAACCGGTCCCGATGACGGCCCAGATCGCCAGGGCGGCCGGCCAGCTCCCCTCGGTGGTGGACAGTGCGACGGCGGCGAGCGACCCGGTGCCGAGGGCACCGGCCCCGAGGAGCATCACGGACCGCTCGGGCAGGCGCTCCAACACGGTCGGCATCGCCGACGCCACCAGCAGCGTGCCCGCGCCGTGGGCGCCCAGGAGCAGGGCGACGTCGGCGTCGGGACGCCCGAGGACGTCCCGCACGTAGTTCACCGTGTTGACCACGACCAGCGCGCCCACGCCGGCCACCGCGAGATCCAGTGCCAGCACCCCGCGCAGTCGCGGCGTGGTGAGGAAGATCCGGGTGCCGGACGCGAGGCGGTCCCACAGGCCTTCCCGGGCACTCGGTCGGGCGAGCGGGATGCGGGCGGAGAGGACGAGCAGGGCCGAGCCGAGGAAGCCCGCCGTGGTCCCGGTGAAGAGCCAGTGGAAACTCAGCACGCTCAGCAGCGCGGCGGCCAGCGCCGGGCTCAGCAGGGTCTCCATGGTCACGGCGAGCTGCGAGGCCGACAACGCCCGCGTGTAGTCGCGCTCGTCGGGCAGCAGGTCCGGCAGCACCGCCTGGAACGTCGGGGTGAACGCGGCCGACGCCGACTGCAACACGAGAACGAGCAGGTAGACCTGCCAGATCTCCGTGACGAACGGCAACGCCACGACCACGCTCGCGCGCACCACGTCCAACGCCACGAGCAGGCGGCGTCGCGGCACCCGGTCGGCGACCGCACCCGCGAGGGGCGCCACCGTCACGTAGGTGACCATCTTGATCGCCAACGCCGTCCCGAGAACGGCTCCCGCGCGCGAACCCGCGAGGTCGTAGGCCAGCAGGCCGAGCGCCACCGTGGTGAGTCCCGTGCCGAAGAGAGCGACGACCTGTGCGCCGTAGAGCCGCCGGTAGTCGGTGTTGGCCCACAACGAACGACGTGGTGGGGGTTCACGCCGGATCACGGCCCGTACGGTAGCGAACGATTGAAGAAGTGTTCAACTGTCGTCGTCGCTAGGATCTCGCCATGGGTCACCAGCCACCGGGACACGCGCCACCGGCTCAGCTGAGCGCGGAGGACGCGCGGACGGTGGCCGAGACGCTGCAGGCGCTGGCCACGCCGAGCCGCTTGCTCATCCTCACCCGGCTGCGGGCAGGCGCCCGCGCGGTGACCGAGCTGGCCGACGACATCGGTATGGAGACCTCCGCCGTGTCCCACCAGCTCCGGCTCCTGCGCAACCTCGGCCTGGTGACCGGGACGCGCCGTGGCCGCCACATCGTGTACAGCCTCTACGACAGTCACGTCGCGATGCTGCTCGACGAAGCCGTCTACCACATCGAGCACCTCCGCCTGGGCCTGCGCGAACCCGGAGGTGCCCGGTACCCCGGCCGGGGAGAGGGCGCCTGAACCACGACACCGCGCCGGAGGCCGGCACCGCGCGAGCAACCGGCGGAATCCCGACGGCCACGGGCGGTGCACAATGGCGGCGTGACGGAGCCGAAGACGTACGGTGACGCGGTCGCCGTGGTGACAGTGACCTACTCGCCGGGCAAGACCCTGGACCGCTTCCTCGACACCCTGGAAAAGGCCACCGACCGCGCGGTCTCCGTGGTGCTCGCCGACAACGGCTCGGTCGACGGTGCCCCGGAGGACGCGGCCGCGGCGCGGGACAACGTCCACTTCGTCCCCACGGGCGGCAACCTCGGCTACGGCGGCGGAGCGAACGCGGGCGTCGCCACGCTCGGTGACGACGTGGGCTGGATCGTCGTCGCCAACCCCGACCTGGAATGGGATCCCGGTTCGCTCGACGAGCTGCTCCGAGTCGCGCAGCGCTGGCCGAGGGGAGGCGCGTTCGGGCCGCTGATCCGCGAGCCGGACGGCACGGTGTATCCGTCGGCGCGGCTGCTGCCGTCACTGGGACGCGGGATCGGGCACGCGGTGTTCGGCAAGATCTGGCCCGGCAACCCCTGGACCCGCTCGTACCGGCAGGAAAGGGAAACACCCACGGAACGCAGCGTGGGATGGCTGTCGGGTTCGTGCCTGCTGCTGCGCAGGGAGGCGTTCGACTCCGTCGCGGGCTTCGACACGCGCTACTTCATGTACTTCGAGGACGTCGACCTCGGCGACCGGCTCGGCAGGGCGGGCTGGCTCAACGTCTACGCGCCGTCGGCGAGCGTCATGCACATCGGTGGGGTGTCCACCGCGAAGGCGTCGGCACGGATGCTCGCGGCGCACCACGACAGCGCCTACCGCTACCTCGCCGACCGCCACCGGGGCCTGGTGTGGAAGCCCGTGCTCGCGGCCGTGAAGGTGGGGCTGGCGCTGCGGCTGAAGCTCCAGACCCGGCGCGGCTGAACGGGCCGAATCGGCCGGGCGGGGTCAGCGCCACCGTCCGGCCGCGGTCACAGACCTTCGAGCCGGCGGGCCAGGAACGACTGCTCCTGCGTCGTCTTGGTGGTCGGCACCAACCCGCCGTCGGCCAGGTCGCCGGCCTCGCCCTCGACGTCGTCGTCGCTCCGGCCGGACGAGGGGATCGTCACAGGCTGGGTGACGTCCGGGTTGTCCGACCCCGGCTGCGGCATCGGCGTGGTGGGCGACGACTCGGACAGGTGGGACCGCCGCACGTCGTTGGCCTCGATGACCGACGAGGGCAGCTTCGTCGTGCTGTCCGGGTCGGGCTCGGAGTCGATGCGCCGCACGACGGACCGCGGGATCTTCTGTGTGTTCGCGGAGTCCATCGGCGATGTCATGTTGTCCGGCGTCACGACGCCGGTACGTCGTTGCGCGCGGGCGAGCACGGCGTCCGCGCGGTCGCGGGGATCCATGTCCTCGCACCCCCATACCCTCACCGATGGCCCTCTCTGCACGGGGCCGCCGCCTTCGGCCTCTAGGGTAGGCCCTCGGGTGCCCGACCGTCGAAGGGTTGGGCGTGCTTCGTCATCCGAGTCGATGATGTAGGTATGGGAGGGGTCTGCTCGTCATGACGTCCGTGTCGGGTGCCGATGCCGTGATCCTCGTCGGGGGCAAGGGAACACGGTTACGGCCACTCACGCTGTCGGCGCCCAAGCCGATGCTGCCCACGGCGGGGGTTCCCTTCCTGTCGCACGTGCTGTCGCGGGTCCGGGCCGCGGGAATCACGCACGTGGTGCTCGGCACGTCGTATCGTGCGGAGGTGTTCGAGCAGCACTTCGGTGACGGCTCCGCCTTCGGTCTCGACATCGAGTACGTCGTGGAGACCGAGCCGCTGGACACGGGCGGCGCGATCCGCAACGTCGCCGACCGGCTGCGGGGTGACGACGTGGTGGTGTTCAACGGGGACATCCTCTCCGGGACCGACCTCGGTGCGCTCGTCGCCACACACCGCGAGGTGGGCGCCGACGTCACCCTGCACCTGCAGCGGGTCGACGACCCGTCGCGGTTCGGGTGCGTGCCCACCGACGCCGACGGCCGGGTGACGGCGTTCCTGGAGAAGACGCCGAACCCGCCCACCGACCAGATCAACGCGGGTTGCTACGTGTTCCGCCGGTCGGTCATCGAGGACATCCCGGCGGGTCGGCCCGTGTCGGTGGAGCGCGAGACCTTCCCGGGCTTGCTGGAGCGGGGCAGGCACGTGCACGGCTTCGTGGACGCGTCGTACTGGCTCGACGTCGGCACGCCGGAGGCGTTCGTGCGCGGATCGGCCGACCTCGTGACGGGCCGGGCTCCGTCCGCGGCACTGCCCGGCCCGGCGGGGGAGCGGCTCGTGCTCGACGGCGCGGTGGTCGCCGCCGACGCCGAGGT
>NZ_CM001466.1:3638706-3641568 GCF_000231055.2 Saccharomonospora azurea NA-128
GGCGCGCGTCGCACACCGGCTGGAGCAGGCGGCGAGCCTGCGGGGCGACCGCGGCCGGGCGCTGCTGCGGACGGTGCCGGGCATCGGCGTGTGGACGGCGGCGGAGATCGCACAGCGTGCCTGGGGCGATGCCGACGCGGTCAGCTTCGGCGACTTCCACGTGCCCTCCATCGTCGGATACGCGCTGCTGGGACGCCCTCTGGACGACGACGGGATGGCGGAGGTGCTCGCACCGTACTCGCCGCAACGGCAGCGCGCCGTGCGATACCTGGAAGCCGCCGGGCACACCCGGCCCCGGTTCGGGCCGCGGTACCCGATCCGGGACTACCGGGCGATCTGAGCGAAGGCGTCGGTGAGTTGGGCCTCGGCCTTGTCGAAGTAGTCCTGAAGCGCCCGCTCGGCCTCGGCGAGTTCGCCGTCGAGCACGAGCGTCGTGATCTGCCGGTTGAACTCCAGGTAGGGCTCGTGGAACTCCCGGGGCCTCGACATGACGTGGAAGGCCAGGCGCAGCTCCGCGAGCAGCTGCCGCATCAGGTCGTCCACCCGAGGACTGCCCGCCAGACCGCCGATCGCCTGGTGGAACCGGATGTTGGCGGTGCCGACGTCCACCCATCGCTGCTCGGCGTACGCGCGTTCGCCCTCGGAGACGGCGTCGTCGAGCGCGGTGAGCCGGGCGCGCGTCGCGGAACCGGCGAGCCGGATCGCGCTCGTCTCCAGCATCCGCCGTACGCGGTACAGGTCGGCGACGTCGTGCGCGTCGAGGATGCGCACGAACACGCCCCGATGGAACTCGTGCACCAGCAGGCGTTCGTGGACCAGGAGGCGGAAGGCCTCACGGAGGGTGTTGCGCGAGACCGACAACGCCCGGCCCGCGTTCTCCTCCGAGAGCCGGGTGCCGGGTGGCAGTGCGCCCTCGATGATCCGCTGCCGGAGCACGTCGGCGACGCGTTCGGCCGTGCTCGTCCGGTCGAGGAGCGCGCGATCGCCCGCGAGCAGGTCCACCCACGGGTCCGTGGCAGTCATGCGGCCTCCGTTCGACCCCGTTCGATGCCGTCGGAGCGTACCAGTGAGAGGGCACAAGACTCTTGCAGAATTGTTCAACAATTCTGTACGGTCGGCTGACCGACGTGAAGGTGGTGAGATGCGCCTGTTGCCCTGTGGCGACACGGGACTGCTCGTGGAGCTCGACGACCTCGACCAGGTCACCGGCCTGCACGCCGCCCTGCGAGCGGCCCTGCCCCCGGGGGTGGTGGACCTGGTGCCCGCCGCGCGCACGTTGCTCGTGCGGTTCGACCCGGGTCTCGTCGATCGCGCGGCCGTGGAGCACGCGGTGAGGCAGGCGCGACCGGTGGAGGCCGCCCGCGCGCACAGCGAGGTCGTCGAGATCCCGGTGCACTACGACGGCGACGACCTCGCCGAGGTCGCCTCCCTCCTCGGAGTCACGCCGCGCGAGCTGGTCGCCGCGCACACCCGAGCGCCGTGGTCGGTGGCGTTCGGGGGGTTCGCGCCCGGCTTCGGGTACCTGACCGCCACCACGTGGGCCCACGACGTGCCGCGGCGCAGCGAGTCCCGTACGGCGGTGCCCGAGGGCGCGGTCGCGCTGGCCGGGACGTTCAGCGGTGTCTACCCGCGCTCGTCGCCGGGTGGGTGGCAGCTGATCGGTCGCACCGACCTGACGCTCTGGGACACCCTGCGCGAGCCTCCGGCGCTGCTGCGGCCGGGCGTGCGGGTGCGGTTCGTGGAGGTCGCGTGAACACGGGTGCCGCGCTGGAAGTGGTCGAGACCGGGCCGCTCGCCACGATCCAGGACCTCGGACGGCCCGGGCTCGCGGGCATCGGCGTCGGCGCGTCCGGAGCCGCCGACCGCGCGTCGTTGCGCCTGGCCAACCGGCTCGTGGGCAACCCCGAGGGCGCGGCCGCCGTCGAGGTCACCCTCGGCGGGTTCACCGCACTGGCCCGCCGCGACCTCACCGTCGCCGTGACCGGAGCGCCGTGCCCCGTCACCGTCGGACGCCGGGGCGGGGCCGTGAACGCGGTGCTGCGGGTGCGGGCCGGCGAGACACTGCGGCTCGGCGTGAGCGAGCGGGGGCTGCGCAGTTACGTCGCGGTGCGTGGTGGTCTCGTCGTCGACCCCGTGCTCGGCTCCGCCTCCACCGACGTGCTGTCCGGAGTGGGGCCGCCGCCGCTCGCGCCGGGGCGGCTGCTGCCGGTCGGCACCCCGGCGTCACCACCGCCGGGTGTGGATTTCGCTCCGGTGGCTCCGTTGCCGGCGGGCGAGGTGACGCTCCGCATCGTGGCCGGGCCGCGGAGAGACTGGTTCGGCGAGGCCGCGCTGCCGACGTTGCTGCGTGAGCCCTACGAGGTCACGTCGCAGAGCAACCGCATCGGCCTGCGACTCGACGGCCCCGAGCTGCCGCGGGCGCGCGACACCGAGTTGCCGAGCGAGGGCATGGTGCCCGGCGCACTCCAGGTGCCGCCGACGGGACGGCCGACGCTGTTCCTCGCCGATCACCCCGTCACGGGCGGGTACCCGGTGATCGCGGTGGTGGTGTCGGCCGACGTCGACAAGGCCGCACAAGCGAGGCCGGGCATGCGCCTGCGCTTCACCCCGGTGTCCCCCTGACGCCGTGTCCGCGCTTCCCGTACCCGTGTCCGCGCCTCAGGGACGGGTGTTCGCACTTCCCGTACGGCCGTCGGGCCCCGAACCGCGGACACGCGTGCACGAACTGCGGACACGCGTGCGCAGCTCGCGGACACGGTGTCAGGCTTCGAGGGCGGCCTTGGCGATGGCGAGGGCTTCGTCGGGGGAGAGGCCCAGCGCGCGGACGCGCGCGGCGTAGTCGGCCGCCGCGTCGCGGGCCTG